>VBIL01000099.1 GCA_005879975.1 Chloroflexota bacterium | reverse complement strand
TCCGGCGTCGAGCGTGAGCATCGTCGGCGAGCCGTCGGACCAGTCGATCGCCACGGTGTGCGTGTCATTCGCGTCGGCGTCGGTGAACGTGCCGTTGAGGGTGGCGGTGCCACCGGCGACGATGCCGTCGGCGGTCAGCACAAGATCCGCCGGGGCGTGGTTACGGACGAGGACGGTGACATCGGTCGTGTTGGTGACCGCCTCGTTGGCCGGGTCGGTCACGGTCGCGGCGACGGTGTAGCTGCCGTTCTTCGGGTAGGTGTGGGTCGCAGAGAACATGAGCGTTCCGGCGGCGACCGACACGTTGCTGTCGGTCGAGGCGTCGCCCCACTTCACGAGGACGCTGTGGGTGTCCGACTTGTCGGGATCGCTGAACGATCCAGAGAGCGTCGTCTGGTCACCCTCCAGCACCGTCGTCGCCGACAGCAGCAGGTCGATCGGCGGGTGGTTGCGAGGGAGGACGGTCAAGCTCACGGTGTTAGACGTCGACGCGGTCGCCGCGTCGCTGACTTTCGCGGTGAGAACGTAATCGCCGTGGAGGACGTACGTGTGCATCGCCGAGAACGTCCGCAGGCCAGGGTCGACCGCCACGTTGCTGTCGGTCGACGCGTCGCCCCAGCTCACCAGAACGCTGTGCGTGTCGTTAACGTCCGGGTCGGTGAATGAGCCGGTGAGTGTCGCTTGGTCACCTTCGACCACGCTGGTGACGCTGAGCAGAAGTGCGCTCGGCGGAGTGTTCGTCGCGCTGACGGTGAGCCTGACCTGCTTCGTGCCGGTCAAAGTGTCGTCGTCGCGAGCGGTCCCGGTGACGAAGTACGTGCCGGGAATCGTGAACGTGTGCGCGGCGAACGAATAGGACTTCACCTGCGAGGGCGTCGTCTGAGTCCAAAGAGGACTGCCGTCGCCCCAGTCGAATGTCTCGGTGAACACATCGGGGACGCCCGGATCGGTGAACCACAGGGTCGCGCTGACGCTATCGCCCGCCATGATCGTGGTCTGCGAGAGGTCGACGTGCACGTCGGGCGCGACGTCATTCACGGTGTGCTGTAGCGACTGGAAAGTGTTTGGCATGCTCGGGGTCGGGCTCGATCCGTCGTACAGCGTGACCACGACGTTGTAGGTATCGAACGGCGTGTTCGTCGGGCGGTCGTCGGGATAGACCTTGAGGACATCGAATGAGAACGAGCCGGCCGGGATCGATTGCTGGGTCAGCGCCAGCTGGCCACCCCAGGAGACCACGAGGAAGTGCTCCTCGGGGCCGTCGGCATCGGTGAAGTCGCCGTGCAGCGCGACCTGCTGCCCTTCATTGCTCGGGTTGGGGGTGAGTGTGAGATTCGTGATGACCGGTGCCGCCGAGCCCGCGAGCGCTGTCAGCGACGCGAGCGGAAACCCCAAGCCGGCCAGTGCTGTCGCGAGCGTCCCCACCAGGGCCGCGCGACTTAGCGCCTTCATTCCCTAACCTCCCGTGAGCGAGCCCCGCCCACGGCCGGAAACGTTACGGAGTGCCGCCCGGGCCAACGAGAGACGAGAAGGGCCTACACCGTACAGGGGCGGGTCTTACACCACTCGTACTCCCCCGAATGGGTGGACTTCGCCTCGGTCACCCGTTATCGGGATGCGTCGCCGGCCCACTGGCCCGAGCCTCTCGGACGAGGACCCAGAGAGAAAACGATGAACGGACCGACGCAACACCGGCCTGGCAGCGACTGCGCGCTTTGCAGCGCGCACTCGAAGGCCGCCAAGCGCCACACCGCCGATCCCCGCACCCGGACCCAGCTCTATCTGCCCTGGATCGTCCTATTTGCGCTCAGTCTCGCGCTCGTGCCCTTCTCGGCGGGGCCCGAACGCTGGGTCGCCCTGGGATTGGTCTTCGGCATCGGCGCGGGTGCGGCACTGTCGTGGTTCTCGCATCAGACCAACCGTCACATTGCCGCGACGACGCTCGCGTCCGCCTCGGAAGAGCTCAAGAACGAGGCCGATCAGCGCGTCACGATGGTTATCCGGCAGTTCGAGTGGGCGGTCAACGATGTCGCGAACCTTCGCGACGCCCTGAAGCGCGCGCAGGATGCGCGCGCGGTCTCCGAAGCGAGCGAGACGCGGATCCGTCGCCGGCTGCATCGTCTCGAGCGTCAGCTCTACGAGGCACGCGTCAAGATCGGTGAGTTCTCATCGGCGCTCGGCTCGGCCACTCCCGCAGGCGACGAGGAACCCGCCGTCCTGCCAACGACCGACGAGCTCGTCGTGCCGCTGACCTGGCGCGTGTTCGAGGAGAACCTGCTCACGTGGCTTCGCTTCGAGAGTGCTGGGATCGTCCCGTCGCAGGTCCGGATCATGAACGAGCACGGAACCGTCATCACGATCAGCGCACGAGCCCTCGACACGCTCGAGGACGGCGCCCAGGTCACGCTCGTGCTCCGAGCGCCGGACGAGGTGGTCGCGGCGCTCGAAGGACGTAAACCCGGTCGCTTCACGTTCGAGGCGCTGGTCGACGACACCTGGTGCAAGGTCGAGCTCAAGGCCTCTGTGCCGGCGAAGAAGCAGAAACGCGGTCGCGCGGCCAAGCCTGTGGACGACCGCGAGCCGCAGTCCCTCATCGCCTAAGCCCAGCTTGCAAGGCGACGATCCCGATCTAGGGTCGTCGCGTGAACCGGACGGCGCGGACGCTTTCCTTCCTCGCCCTCGCCGGCGGGATCACCCTTGGCCTCGTGATCCTCTTCGGCCCGACGTACACGATCTGCTCGAGCGGATCGATCGGCCCGAATCAGACGCCCGGTCCGACCGTTTGCCATAGCGAGGGCCTTGTCGTCGCGCAGCGCGACAGCCTATTCCCCGCTCCGCTCCTTTGGATCCTCATGTGGTCGCTCGCTCCGCTCCTCGCGGTCGTGGGTGTTCGCTTCCGCGAGGATGGGACCGCCGAGGGCTCCTGGCTCATCGGTCTCGCGCTCTTCATGGATCTCACCGGGATCATCAGCATGGGCGGAGGGTTCGTTTACGCGCTCGTCGTCGCGCCGCTTCTCTTGATCACGCTCATCGCGTCATTCGGGATCCGTCCGCGGATGGGATAATCGTCCTGCCCGTCGTTGGGGAGTGGCCAAGCGGTAAGGCTCCTGACTCTGGATCAGGTAATCGGTGGTTCGAATCCACCCTCCCCAGCAGTGGGGCCGTTAACCTCATCCCGTGTCCACCACAGCCGACGGGATCCTGATCGAGCAGGCCCGATCTCTCGACGGACTGACGGATGGCTTGGCGGATCTCCTCGCGGACGCGGTCGAACGCGCGAACGCGATCGCATCATCGGCACGGTCCAGCTGCGGCTCGCGCTTCTCCCGAACTCACGGCACCGCGCCGAAGTGGCCAAGCTCCTCGTGCACCGCGACGCGCGCCGGCGGGGCGTCGCGCGGCGACTCCTAGCCGCGATCGACAAGATCGCGCGGCGCGAGGGTCGGACGCTTCTCGTGCTCGACACGATCAGCGGGAGCGAAGCTGACCGTCTGTACCGCTCGCTCGGATGGAGCGAAGTCGGGTCGGTGCCGAACTACGCCGCAATGCCAGACGGCGTTCTCGCGGCGACGACCTTTTTCTACCGCGAGCTCTGAACGCCACGCTGAACGGTGTGTGCGGCAGTCGACTGGCTTGACTACGCCCGGACAGGTCCGCCGCGAATGAGCCGCACGATCGCGACGAGGACGACCGCGCCGATCGTGGCGACGATGATCGAGCCGATCAGCCCGGTAGGTTCGGCTGACGGCAGGATCACCGAGAAGAGCCACCCGCCAAGAACGGCGCCGATGAGACCGAGGATGAGGTCCCCGATCAGTCCGTACCCGCCGCCTTTCATGATCAGCCCCGCGAGCCACCCGGCGATGAGCCCCACGATGATCCAGGCAATGAATCCCATTCGATTTCCCCCTGACCTTTTGGTTAAGCCACTAGCGCAAACGCATCAAGCAGCGATCTCTGGTTGGTATTGGTATTGAAGATCCGTGGACCGGCAAGGAAGATGAGCACGACCACGATTAGGATGACGATCGCGATCCCGACCAGCATCCCCGTGCCAAGACCGCCTTCGCTCGAGCCGCTGGGCGTGCCAGGATTGATGTTGACCTGTCCCATTGCGTAGCGCCTCCCCGCGTTCGCCTGTTGTTTGCTCGCCGTGCAAACACTGTGCCGATGAGCCGCGTCGCGAGCGGTGATTTGCCCGGTCGCTCCTAGGCCGCAGAGCGCGCGGTGGGGCCGCTGGAGATCGCGACACGGGCGACACCCGACGCACGACGTCGGTCATCAGACTTGAGTGATCTGCGACCGATCCGTCGCGAAATCGCAAAGGACCCGCAAGCCGCCACACGCTTGTTCTCTTGACGGACCCGGGTCGCGGTCGGAACAGTGGAGCGAATCAGTACGGAGGGTGGGAATGGCTCGGTCCTTCGTTGCCGCCTCGATCGGCGCGATGCGTCTACTCACTATCGCGCTGGCAGGCGTGTTGGTGGCGTGCTCGGCGACAGGGGTTGGCCCCGCGGGAGTGGACGGGACAAAGACAGACCAGCCGTCCGCGGCCGCGACGGAGCAACCGGCGACGACCGAGCTGCCGGCCCCGACGCCCACACCGTCCGCGACAGCGATGACGAGCTCGATCCCGCGCTGGGACGAGCTGCCCGTCGCCGCGAATGACGCCGTTGGCCTATCCCAGCAACTGGTCATGGTCGAGACGGCGCTCCACGACCCGAACGTCACCGGCCTAGAGCTCGCGTGGATGGGACACCTCCAACAGCTCGCGTACAGCCGGCTTCAGGACTTCCCGGAGTGGAAGGACACCGTGCTCGCCGCGCTCCCCGAGCAAACGCGCGCCGCAGTAAACGGGAGCCTCGAGGCGGGCAAGCAGCTGCGCATGCTCAGCGGCCCGGTCCCGAAGACCCTTCCCGACTGGAAGATCGTGGCGCCTGCTCCGATCGACGACCTGATCAGCTACTACAAAGAAGCGGAGTCCGAGTTCGGCGTGTCGTGGTACTACCTCGCCTCGATCCACCTCGTCGAGACCCGCATGGGCCGAATCCGCGGTCTGTCGAGCGCCGGCGCCCAGGGCCCGATGCAGTTCATGCCGGCCACGTGGGCCATGTACGGAAAGGGCGACATCGACAACGATCACGACGCGATCCTTGGCGCGGCGCGATACCTCAAAGCCGCGGGAGCGCCGGCGAACATGCAGAAAGCGCTCTTCGCGTACAACCACTCCCAGGCCTACGTGAACGCCCTGATGCTGTACGCGGAGGCCATGAAGGCGGACCCCGCGGCGTATCGCGGGTATCACGGCTGGCAGGTGTATTACCCGACCAAAGACGGACCTGTTCTTCTGCCTGTCGGCTGGGTCAAGGAATAACTCAGCCCGGGAAGACTGTGGTCGCACCGTCTCCGGTGCAATTCGAGAGCTTGAAGGAATAGCGCGAAGCATCTGTGATCCACGGCATTTTCGTCATCGTCAGGCATCGCCACGTCCAAATGCGGCGGTCCACGGAGTTCGAGAACTTGTCCGCGCTCATGTCGCGGGTCGTCACGACACCTAGAACTGAATCGAATCGCAGAGTCTCGGGGATCGGATCCCCTTCTATGTAGCTCCTGACGTTCCACCGCACGGTGGCTCCTCTCGAGTAGGCATTCCAGACGCACTCACGCGCCGCGGCGTCGTAGTCCGGTGGTGGGCCCTGTGTGCTGCTCCCGCAGTCAATACCAGAGAAGGGTGGAGGCGTATGTCCACAAGATGCCACGACGAGAAGGACGACCCACAAGAGACCGCGAGGCATCTCCGAAGGCTAGCAACCCGGGGCTTGCGCACTCCGAGAGCAGATTTGATCTGTCGGTCGTCACACCAACTCTTTCGTTGGATGCCGATCCGCGCGATGCCCTCGAACCACGACGACGTGCGCGAGTACTAGGACCCTACGCACGTAGAGGTCCGCATTCGCGTGCTGTGACCGGTTGAGTCCCAGAGATGTGCGCTAACAACGCGAAGGACCGAACGACCCGGCGCAGCGGTCCGCATGCATCAGGCCTTGCAACGTTGCCGCCACTTATCCGGCTTTGAGGCAGGGTAAGAACCACATACCAACGTGGGTGCGCGAGGTGGTAGGCCCCTGGACAGTCGAGCGTCCGGCCATGGCGGTCGAACGTCATTCACGTTGTACGTGCTCCTCGGGCCATCGCTGGCGGTCGGTCTGGCTCTTGCCGGATTCAGCCTCACCCGCGACTCCGCTCGCGACAGTGCGCCGGAGGCCGACGTCACCGCAGCTCCGACCGCGCCACCGTCCGTAGCCCCGAGCGCCAGCCCCGTGCCGATCCAGCCATCTCCGGGCGGGGGCGCCACAGCCGCGCCGATCCGTTCGCCCGTACCGCGAACAGCAGCGCCCTCGGTGGGACCTTCAGCGACCTTGGCTGCGGCACCGACGCCCTCGCCCACCGTGACTCCATCCCCTTCGCCAAGCGCGACACCGACCCTATCGCCGACGCCTGCCCCCACCGCCTCACCGACCCCGACGCCGACGCCTTCGCCAACGGTGACTCCGACAGCATCGCCAACACCGTCGGCGACCAGCACGCCGAGGCCAACGCTGCCGCCGCTCCCCACGCCGATTCCGACACTTCCGCCGCTCCCGAGCGGATTGCCATGACGGGCCACGTAAGCGCTCACACCCTTGCGAACCCCGACCAAGGATGGGCACCTCTAGAGGACAAGCGTCTCGAGAGGGTCATAGGTGTTCTGCGCTTCGTCGCCGCGGCGGGAATCCTTCTCCTCGGGCAGATGGTGCCGAACGTCGGCACGCTGTTTGTCGTCGTACTCGGGATCTTCTTTGGTGGGTACGGAGTACTGATCAGCCTGAGTTGGGCGAGAGCCCGAACACCGAGCGACCGCGAGCAGGCCGCCCGATTTGCGCTCGCCGCGGACATCAGTCTGGTCGGCTTCGCCCTCTTCGTCTTCGCCCCGGATCCGAGTTGGACGATCTACGTCTGTGGGTTTCTGGTCATCGCCAGCGGCGGTTTTCGGTTCCGGAACGGCGCCCTTCTCGCCTCGGCTTCGCTTTCGCTCACGTATGTCGTAGTGATGGCATTCCGGGCTTCCGCACTGGCGATTCCCCTCAGCGCAGCGCAGGTCGTGTTCCACCTCGGCGGTTACCTGATCGCAGGGATCGTGTTGAACGCGGTGTTGCCCGAGCTCGACGCCCTGCGTGAGCGAGAGCTCGACACGTACGAGCCCATCCTCCAAGCCGAGGATGACGCTGGAAATGCGCTCCTTGTGACGGAGGCCGGGCGGCCGGTTTTCTGGAACAAGGCGTTCGAGCAGCTCACGGGCTACGGAGCCGAGGACCTCGAGCGTTCGTCGTCGACCGCCGACCTGATCTTCGTCGGAGACGGTGGCCCGTCGGAGACCAGCGACGATCACCGACCCTTTCGAGCGCAGGTACGCAGTCGGGACGGCAACCTGGTCGAGGTCGAGGTGGTGCGCCGACTCGCGGGCGTGGATGAGAGCGACCGTCGCGTCTGGATCCTGCGGGACGTGACGACGCGCGAACGCGCCGAGGCCGAACTACGCGAGCAAGCGTTGCACGACGCGGACCTCGATGGATTCAAGGTAGTGAATGACACCTGGGGCCATCACGCTGGTGACCTGGTCTTGGTCGAGGTCGCCACTCGTTTGAGTGGCGCGCTCCGCGAAAGCGATACCGCCGCACGGCTGGGCGGAGATGAGTTCGTCGTCTTGTTGCCCGGAACCCCGCTCGCCGGTGCCATCGAAACGGCGCGGACGCTCGTCGAGCTCATCGTCGCGCCGATCACGATCGAGGCGAACTCGCGCACGGTGGGTGCGAGCATCGGCATTTCCTCCTTTCCCGATGACGGTCGCAGCGCCGAGGTCTTGCTGGCGCGTGCGGACCTGGCCATGTACGAAGCGAAGCGCGCCGGTGGGGGCTGTCGCACTTTCCAGCCAATGCTCGGATCGACGCAGCCGTGACCGGCCCGAGCGGCGCACCTCCGATCGAGCGTCGCCGAATGGCCTTGCTGAGCCGACTCCCCCTGCGCGGAAATCAACGCAGCGAGACCAACGGCAGCGGTCGGATGACCGACCCGGCCCTTACGCCACGTCAGCGCCAGGTACTCGGTGGACTGATCCGCGGGCTCACGAACAAGGAGATCGGGGCGGAGCTCGGCATCGGTCCGGATGCAGTCAAGCGGGTGGTCTCGCGACTTCTCATCAAGCTCAATGCTCCGAGTCGTGCAGCTCTGGTGCAGCCGGCGCTGCAGACCGACGCCGCACGGCGTCGCCGCTCACAGGAGCCGAACGCGCTGAGTCTCCTCGACGCCGTCCCGGTCCCCACCCTGGTCACACGCGGTTCCGCTCACCGCGTCGAGTACGCCAACCCCGCGGCGAAGAACGTCCTTGCGGGCGCAGCCCCGGGGATCGGGCTCGCGGAATTGTTACCGTCGGCGTCGCGCCGGATGGTCGAGCGCATCGCCGACGATAGCTTCGCCCTGGGTGCGCCGCGCGTCGCGAGAGGCGTCGCGTTCCACGATTTCGTTCGACTCGGTGCCGGCTGGCGGCGAGCCGACGTGTTTACGACTCCGATCTACGACGGAATCGGCAAGCTCGCCGGATTGGTGATCGTTCTTGTCGACGTCTCCAACGACCCGAGGCCGATGCAGACGTCAACGACTAGTGACGCCGGAGCGAAGGAGCGGGCGCGGCCTGCCTGAGCGCTCCCAGGAGCACGTCAAACGGCGTGTCCTTTGCGATGCAATCCGCTGCGCCAAATCCACGGGCCACCTCACAGACTTCGGGATTGAACGTGTACATGACCACACGGATCTGCGGAAGCTGGTTCCCCACGATCGCCGCTATCGCAAGGCCGTCCGCACCGGGGAGGATCTCGTCGACCACCAACACCTCCGGAAGAAGTTGCCGGCAAAGGTCGATGCACTGGCGACCGTTCTTGGCGACCCCAACACACTCCAGATCCGCTTCCGCGTTGATCAGGTAGCGAAGGTCTTCCCGGATCAGGGGATGCTTCTCGGCGACGAGCACACGCAGCTTTGTCATGTGACGACTATCGACTGAAGCGACCGCCTGACAAGGTCCCCATTCAGGCACCTGTCGGGCCGGACGTACCCGAATGGGACCTTGTGTCGCCTCCGGCGGGGACGAATAGTCGGTGGGCGATGCGAACAAGCTTTTCCTCCCCCACCCCCATGCAGCGGCGGAGCGGGCGCGTCCTCCCGGCGGCCCGCTCCGCCAGCGACACCGCACCGGTTCGCGTCCTCATAGGCGACAGCGACGAGCAGTTCCGGCGTCGGCTACGCGCGAGCCTGGCCGCCGACCCCCAGCTCGAGGTCGTGGGCGAGGCCGACGACGGCGAGCTGGCACTTCAGCTCCTCCGATCGCTGCGACCCGATGTCGCGCTCCTCGATGAGGACATGCCCTCCTTTGGCGGAGCGGCGATCGCCCGCGTACTGAGATTTGAGCAGCCAGAGGTCCGCGTCGTTGTCATGACTCGCAGCGGGTCGGGCGCGCCCGGATGACGCGTTCGGCGGAGCCGGCCGAGATCGACTTTTATGGCGCGGTCGTCTGCGAGCTGCGCCAGCCACTCACCGCGATCAACGGAGATGTCGAGCTCGCGATGCGACTCCTCGAGACCGACCCAGCCAGCGCCCTCGACGCGCGCGCCCGCGCTCGGCCACTAGGCCCTCGGCTTAGTAGCTGTTAGAGGCGTCCCAGGCGATCGAGTCCCAGGCGATCGAGTCCCAGGCGATCGAGTCCCAGGCGATCGAGTCCCAGGCGATCGAGTCCCAGGCGATGGAGTCCCAGGCGATCGAGTCCCAGGCGATCGAGTCCCACGCGATCGAGTCCCAGGCGATCGAGTCCCACGCGATCGAGTCCCAGTCATAGTTGTCCCAGGCGATGCTGTCCCAGGCGATGCTGTCCCAGGTAAGCGCTTGCCAGAGGATGCCGTCGAGCGTCGGGTCCTTCCAGCGCAGCGGCAACCGATAGAGGACTGGGAACATCGCTCGGGCGAAGCCATCCGCAGGCCGAAGCGCGCGATTGGCGAGGGCGAGACTGCCATCCGCAGCCGGAACTGTGCCAAGCGGGTCGGTTCCGCCGGGTGTCTCGGCACTCATCGCGCGTGTGGCGGCGGCGAAGGCGTCGAGCAAACCGCTGCCGACCGCAGATGGATCCGGGAGCGCCGCGCCGCTGTCCTGACCGAACGGCTGCGTCGTTCCGACGAGCAGCGCCTTGACCTGATCCGGTGTGAGGTTGGGGCGGCGCTCGAGCAGAAGCGCGGCGGCGCCCGCGACGACCGGGGTCGCCATCGAGGTTCCGCTGAGGCGAAGATAAGTGGATCCGTTCCGCGCCGTCACGACCCGGTCCGGGAATAGCGTGTCAAGCGCGCTTCCCGGCACACGGATCGAGACGATCCGCCGTCCGGGTGCGACAAGATCAGGCTTGGCGTTCGAGTCGGCGTTGCCCCATGAGGAGAACCACGCGAGCGTGTCGTCGCGTCGGCTGAGAGTCCCCAGGTCGTCCGTCGCGCCAACGGTGACGGCGTAGGGGTCGATACCGGGAGAGACGACGCTGTCGCGTGCTGGCCCGCCGTTCCCCGCGGCGGCGACGACGACAAGACCTAGGCGCCAGGCGATCTCAACCGCCGCCGACATCGGGTCCGTGCGGTAGGACGCGGTGACGGGCGCGCCAAACGAGAGGTTCATGATGCGGATGTTGTAAGTAGCGCGGTGGGCCACGACCCACTCGATCCCTCGTACCACCGAGGAGATCCGACCGCTGCCGTTGCGGTCGAGCACCCGGACATCGACGATGTTGGCCTGGGGCGCGATGCCGACGAACTCGCCCGCGGAGCGGGTGCCGTTCCCGGCGATGATCCCCGCGACGTGCGTCCCGTGGCCGCCGGGGTCGTTCACCAGACGTTGATCCGAGAAGTTGACCGAGGCGACGATGCGGTTGGTGGGTTGGATGAGATC
>VBIL01000036.1 GCA_005879975.1 Chloroflexota bacterium | reverse complement strand
GGCGAGGGGCACCTCCCGAGCTGGCGTTTCCTGGGTGCACTCGGCCTGATCGCGGGCGGTCCGACTTTCGTTGGGACGGTCATCGGACAGACCTTCCACAACGAGACGGTCTTCGCCGCGTTCCTCGCGCTTGCCGCCGGGTCGATCCTCTATGTCGTGATCGAGCTACTCGCGGTGGCGCGGAAGCTTGGACACAAGGACTTCACGACATGGGGCATCCTTCTCGGACTCATCCTCGGTTTCGCCACCGACATGATCCTCACCGCGGTCGGCGCTTGACCAGATAACACACCTTTCTCCGTCCTAGCCCGTTATCGTTCATCGCGGTGTTCGTACGTGAGATCGGCATCGACCTCGGCACGGCCAATGTGATCGTCTATGTCCGCGGGAAGGGGATCGTCCTGACCGAGCCTTCGGTCGTGGCGCTCGCGAACGAGGACGGGCAGACGCGACCTCGGATCGTCGCGGTCGGTGAGGAAGCGCGACTGATGCTGGGACGTACGCCCGGCACGATCACCGCGCTCCGTCCGATGCGGGACGGTGTGATCGCCGATTACGTGATCACGGAATACATGCTCAGATATTTCATCCAGAAGGTCTGCGGCCGCGTCACCTTCTTTCATCCCCTGCTGATGATCTGCGTCCCCTCCGGAGTGACGAGCGTCGAGCGGCGCGCGGTGAAGGACGCGGCGATCCGCGCTGGCGCGCGGGAGGCGCACCTCATCGAGGAGCCGCTCGCAGCCGCGATCGGAGCGAACATCCCGATCTCGGGGCCGTCCGGCAATCTCATCATCGACATCGGCGGAGGCACCGCTGAGATCGCGGTGATCTCGCTTGGCGGCATCGTGGTATCGCGGAGCGTGCGCGCCGCCGGCAACAAGCTCGATGAGGCGATCGCGAACTTCGTGCGCAAGCGGTACAACCTGATGATTGGCGAGCGCACCGCCGAGGATGTGAAGATCCAGATCGGATCCGCGCTGCCGATGGACCCGGAGCTGACGATGGAGGTTCGCGGTCGTGACCTCATCGCGGGTCTGCCCCGCACGATCACGATCGGCTCGAACGAGATCACCGAAGCGATGGATCCGGTGCTGCAGCAGATCATCGGCGCGGTGAAGGGTGTGCTCGAGGAGACTCCCCCGGAGCTCGCGTCGGACGTGATCGACAAGGGCATGGTCCTTTCGGGCGGCGGCGCTCTTCTTCGAAACATGGACAAGCTTTTGACCCAGGTCACCGGGGTCGCCTGCTATGTCGCCGAGAACCCGCTCTATTGCGTCGCGAAGGGCACCGGTCTCGCGCTCGAGCACCTCGACTTCTTCCGCAGAAGCCTCGTCGCCGTCCGCTAGCCGGCGTTGTCCGCGCGGGTCAACGTTCTCAGCATCGACTTCGACCGTCTCGACCTCACCTCCGCCGCCGAGCGTGTTGCCAGGCGATATTCCAACGATGAACGCACCTTCGTGATCACCGCGAACCCCGAGTTTGTGATGCTGAGCCGCCGCGACCGCCAGCTCGGCGCGATCGCGCGCGCTGCGGACCTCGTTGTCGCCGACGGCACGGGCGTGCTTCTCGCGTCGCGCCTCCTCGGCGATCCGCTTCCGTCGCGCGTTCCCGGGCGGCTGCTCGTTCCGGCGATCCTGGGCCGCATCGCGCCGCTTGGCGCCTCGGTCTTTCTACTCGGAGCGGGTCCCGGCGTGGCCGAGCGCGCGGGCGCGGAGCTAGCGCGCCGCATCCCCCGACTGCGTGTCGTGGGGGCCTACGCGGGGACGCCGGCGCCCGCCGAAGATGAGGCGATCCGCGAACGCATCCGTGCCGCCGCGCCGCGTGTTCTCCTGGTCGCTTATGGCATGCCCGCGCAGGAACGATGGATCGCCCGCAACCTCCCGCAGGTCCCGTCCCTGCGGATCGCGATCGGTGTCGGCGGCGTGTTCGATCAGCTCGCGGGCCGGGTGCGGTTGCCGCCAGCGATGATCCACGCGGTCGGCTTCGAGTGGCTGTGGCGGCTCGCCTTCGAGCCGCGCCGCTGGCGCCGGCAGCGCGTGTTGCCCCTTTTCGCCGCGCTCGTCGTGCGGCAGCGCGTCTTCGGCCGGTGAAGCTCGCGCTCGCGCACGAGTACTTCGTCGCCCACGGAGGCGCCGAGCGCGTCGTCGAGGCGCTGCACCGGATGTGGCCAGAGGCGCCGGTCTACACGTTCTTCCACGATCGCCGCCGCTACGGCCCGCTCGAGGGCTGGAACCTACGGACCAGCTACTTGCAACGCCTGCTCCTCGGCGAGAGTCATCGCGTGCTTCTTCCGCTTTATCCAAACGCCGCGCGGGCGCTGCGCGTTCCGCCTGACATCGATGCCGTGGTCGTCTCCACGAGCGCGTTCATCAAAGGGATCGGGCTGGCGGACCGGACCGTCGAGATCGCGTACTGCCATTCACCGACGCGCTATCTCTTTGACTGGAGCGATCGGTATCTGCAGGAGGAGGTGCCCGCGCCGCTCCAGCCGGTCATGCGCGATCTTCTGAGTCGCCTTCGCGAGACGGATCGAAAGCTCGCCGAGCGCGTTGATCGATGGATCGCCAACTCGACCGCCGTGCGCGATCGGATCACCAAGTACTACGACGTGACGAGCGCGATCGACGTTGTCCACCCGCCGATCGACGTTGAGTCCTTTCGCGCAGACGAGGAGCGAGGGGACTTCTGGCTCTTCGTCGGACGCCTCTCCGCATATAAGCGCGCCGACGTCGCGATCCGCGCGTTCAACGATCTTGGCATGCGGCTTATGGTCGTCGGCGAGGGACGCGAGCGCAGCGCCCTCGAGCGGATCGCCGGCGAGAACGTGGCCTTCACCGGCCGGGCCGATGATGCCACGGTCAAGGATCTCCTCGCCGCCGCCCGCGGGCTCGTTTTTCCCTCCGAGGACGACTTTGGCATGGTCTGCGTCGAGGCGCTCGCCTCCGGCGCGCCGGTCGTCGCACTCGCGGCGGGCGGCATCTTTGACATCGTCCGCGACGGCGTCGAGGGTGCGCTCGTCGACGTCGCCGAGCCGCGGGCCTTCGCGGAGGCGGTGCTACGGGTCGAGCGGACGCGGCTCGAACCGAAAGCGCTTCGCGACTCGGCGCGGCGCTTCGATGTGTCACGATTCCGCGAGCGCGTGAACGGGATCGTCGAGGAAGCGCACGTTAAGGGAAGGGCCTCATAGATACAGGGGCGCGCCGCGTGCGCGTGGACATGCATACCCACAGCGAGGCTTCGCCCGACAGCCGAACCAAGGTCGCCGACCAGGCGCAGGCGATACGCGCGGCGGGGCTCGATGTTGTCTGCGCGACCGACCACAACACGATCCTCGGCGCGCTGCGCCTGCGCGAGATAGCCGACGGATTCCGAGTCATCGTGGGCGAGGAGATCAGCTCGCGCGACGGCGAGATCATCGGGCTCTTTCTCGAGAGCGCCGTCCCGCGCGATCTGAGCGGGGAAGAGACCATCGCGCGGATTCATGACCAGGGCGGTCTCGTGGTGGTGCCCCACCCGTTCAGCATCAACCGCCGGTATCACATGCGGCGCGCATCGCTCGACCGGCTTCGCACGAAGATCGACGCGCTCGAAGTCTTTAACGCGCGTGAGGCGATCTTCCTGAACAACCGCGCGGCCGCGGCCTACGCGAAGGAGCACGGCATCCTCGGAACTGCCGGCAGCGACGCTCATCGCGCGTCGGAGATCGGCCGGGCGTGGGTCGAGATGCCCGACTTCGCGGGACGCGCGGACTTCCTCGCCGCGCTCCGCGAGGGCGTCGCGCACGGCCGGCTCAGCGGCACCGCCGTGCACGTCTTCACTCGGTACGACCGGCTGCGGAAGTGGCTCGGACGAAAAAGCTCGAGCGCCACCCGCTGACGGAGCGGGTCCCGCATGTCGAGGACCCGACGATCGAGCAGCTCGCCGAGGAGGCCGGGCACACCGATGAGCGCGCCGTCCGACGGCAGCTCTTCGGCTGGCGCGAGCTCATCTCGACGCTCATTCCTCTCGCCCTCATCGCGTACTTCGCGCGCAACGTCGACTGGTCGGAGGCGTTCGCGGCACTGCGTCGGGCGGACCCCCTCTACGTCATCGCCGCGCTCGGCGTGTATTACCTCTCGTTCCCGGTCCGTGCGGTCCGCTGGGCGCGCCTCTTACGCGAAGGGGGCGCGAACATCCAGGGCCGCGATCTCCTGCGGATCCTCCTACTCGGCTGGTTCGTGAACTGCCTGGTCCCGGCGAAGCTCGGCGACCTTTACCGCAGCTACCTCGTGAAGCGCCGCTTCGGCATCTCGCTCTCGCGCACGGTCGGCGTCGTGGTCGCGGAGCGGCTCCTCGACCTCTTCGTCGTGTTCGTGCTGCTCGTGGTCGGCGGATATGTTGCGTTCGGCCGAACGATCGCGCCGGACCTCAACATCCTCTATGCGACCGGTGCCGGCCTGGGCCTGCTCATGGTGGTGGGACTCGTCGCGATCTACGCCGTCGCGCCGCGTGTCGCACGGTTCTTCCCGCACGAGGTCCAGCGGATCAGCCACCTCTTCCGCGAAGGCGTGCTGCACAGCTTTCGCGCACTCCCGGTCGCCGGCCCGATGACGCTCCTCGTGTGGTTCTTCGAGGCCGGCCGTTTACTCCTCGTTCTCGGCGCGCTCGGTCTCTATCTGCCCCCGTCGCAGATCGTCTTCGTCGCGGTGGCGTCGTCGCTCCTGACAACGGTGCCGCTCACGCCCGCCGGCTTCGGGTTCGTCGAGATCGCGATGGTGTACGTGCTCACCGAAGGCTTCGGGCTCGCCCAGAATGACGCGGTCGCCGTCGCGGTACTCGACCGCGCGGTGAGCGTCTTCTCGGTGATCGTCGTCGGCGGCATCATCTACGTGCGCTCGCAGCGTTCAGAGCGGATCGGCGCGAGATAAGTTGGGTGCCCGTATCGCGACCCTCCGGCGGCTCCCGCTGCTGACGATCGCCATCGCGCTCATTCCCATCGCCATGGTCTTCGCCTACCGATCGTTGCTCGCGGCGGATCCCGAGCCGATGCGCAACGATCAGGTCCAGTACCTGGCGCTCGCGCGCGGCTTCCTCGACCGCGGCGAATTCACCCGCGCCGTCCCGGGCGAGCCGTTCGTGCCCGAGCCGCTCCGCTATCCGGGGTACCCGCTCTTCGTCGCGGTCATCTGTGGCACCGCGGGTTGCGAGCATGTGGTGGACGCGCAGGCCGCCCTCCTCGCGATCATGGTGGTCACCGTCGTGCGGTTCGCGCGGTCATACGTCGGGCCGCGCGCGGCACTTGCGGCCGGCGCGATCGTCGCGGTCTTCCCCGCGTTCAGCTATTTCGCGGCGCTCCGCCTCTCGGAGACGCTCGCGACGTTCCTACTCGTTGCGTCGTCGGCGGCGATGGCCGCGCTGCTCGAGCGACCATCACGCGTTCGCGCGGTCGCGTGCGGCGCGCTGCTCGGCGCGCTCGCGCTAACACGGCCGTTCTTCCTTCCGCTGCCACTCCTACTCGTCGCCATTCCGCTCGTCGCGCGGTACCGCTCGCGCTCGCTCGCGGCCGCGGCAGTTGTGGCACTCGCGGCGTACGCCGTCGTGATCGGGCCAATGGTCGCCTACTCGATCTCGAACTTCGGTCGGCCGTTTACCGGCAGCCTTGGCGTCCAGCTCTGGCAGGGATACTTCCAAGGTCGGACTCAGGCGAGCCTCGATGACTTCGAGCGCGAGCAGGTCGACCTCGCCGTGGTCGCGATCAAGCGTGAAGAGGGTCTCGCCGATCGTCGCCAGCAGGCGTACGCCTTTGTCGCCCTCGACGAGGAGCTGCGCGGGCGGGCGATCGACCTCATCAGGCACGATCCGCTCGGGTGGGTCGCGCGCGGTGCGCTGCGTTCGGCCGAGCTTTGGGGCGGCGACCCACCTGCGCGGGACAGCGGCACCACCCTCCCGCCGACCGCGCGCGCCCTCTGGTACGCGCTTAGCCTCTCCCTGCTCGCCGTGGGCGTCATCGGCGCGATCCGTCTCCTGCGGCGCCCGAGCCTTGCGGCTGCCATCCCGCTCGCGATCGTGGTGTTCGTGTGGCTCTTGTCGTTCCCGCTCTGGGCGGAGGGCCGCTACTCGTTGCCGGCGAAGCCTTTCCTGGCCATCGGCGCCGTCGCTGCGCTCGGCCCGCGACGACCCGCGGCGCCCTCGTGACCGCCGGTCGAGCGATCGTCCTTATCACCTTCGGCTTTCTCGCGGTCCGTCTGGGCAGCGCGACGATGGTCACCGTCCCGGGATACACCGACGCCTACTACTACGTCGATGTCGCGCGCAATCTGGCGCGCGGCGACGGTCTCGTCGCGGACTTCGTCTGGGATCCGGTCGAGGCACCGGGTCTGGCGGCGCTGCCCCTGCCCAGTCATCGCTTCTGGATGCCGCTCGCAACCGTCATCCAGGCCGCCGGCATCAGCATCTTGGGATCGTCCCTCGGCGCGTTCCGCGCGGCCCAGGCTGTCGTGATCCTTCTTGCTGCGGCTCTGCCGTTCGCCACGTACGCCGCCGCGAGGCGGCTCGGTGCCGGGGTGGGCTGGTCGCTCGTGGCTGCGACGCTCACCGGTTTGGGAGGTCTTTTCGCGCCGGCCTGGGTCACGCTCGATTCGTTCTCCGTGGCTGCGCTCCTGGGCACGATCTTCTTCGTTGCGTTCGGCCGCGCCGCCGGCGGGTCCGTTCCCGCGGGGGTCGTCGCCGGCCTCAGCGTGGGACTCCTCTTCCTTGCCCGCGCCGAGGCCGCGCTCTTCGGCATCGCGCTCCTCGCCCTGGCGATGGCGCCGCGCGCGCGCGCCGCGGCGCTTGCGGGCTGCGTCGGTGCGCTCTGCATCGGGCTTGTCTGGCTCGCCCGCGACATTGGTCTCGGCTCTAGCGGCGATGTGCTCGCGCGGAGCGCCCTTCTCGTACGGTACGAGGATTTCTTCGCGCTTCGGTCGCCGACCCTCGACGCATTCCGCGAGGCGTTCCCCGAGGTCGCGGCAGCCAAGGCCGCCGCACTGGGCACGAACGCGGTCACGTTCATTTTCGCGTTCGCCCTCATTCCCATCGTGGGGATGGCCGCGGGACTCCGCACACTCTTCGCCCGCCCCGAGGTCCGCGCGTTCGCGGGCCTCACTGTCATCGTCTTTCTCGGGCAATCCTTGGTTTGGACGCTGCACTCGACGCGCGGGTCGTACGTTCACTCGCTTGCGGCGTTCGTCCCCTTCGGGCTCGCCCTGTCGTGCGCCGGCGCGGAAGCGCTGCTGACCCGTGTTGCCAGCGGGGCTCGGTCGATCGCCGTGGCCGCCGCGCTCGGCACGTCGCTCGCGATGTCGGTCGCGTCGATCGGTCAATTCGACGGCTCGTTCGGCGAGACAGAACGCGCTCGACGAGCCGCTGTCCCGGCGATCCCCGGAGGGCCGTTCCTCGCGATCGACGCCGCGGCGTGGCGCTGGGTCGCGGATCGGCCGGTGATCGTCACTCCGGCGGATGGGCTGGATGCGGCTGGGTGCGTCGCCGCCACCTACGGTGCGCGCTCCGTTGTGCTCGAGGCGCCCCACTTCAGCGCCTACGACGAGCTTTACCGGACCGGCCGGGGTCAGGCGTGGCTGGGAACGCCGACCGACGTTGGCACCATACGAGTCTTCCCGATCATCGGCGACATCGGCTGCAGCCTGCGGCGATGAAGGGATCGACGATCGCGGCCGTGCTCTTCGCGGTGATCGCCGCGGGCTTCGCGCTCCTCGCGCCGGTCTCCGACCCCGACATCTTCTGGCACCTCGCGAGCGGCGATTGGATGCTCGACCACGCACAGCTTCTCGATCGGGACGTGTTCTCGTTCACGCGCACCGGTGTCGCCTATCACACGGGAGAGTGGCTCGGCGAGATCTTCCTCGCACTCACGTTCCGTGCTGGCGACTGGCTGGCCCTCGAGCTCCTCCGCGCGGCATGCGTGGGGATCGGCACCTTCTTCGCGGCCCGAGCCACGCTCCGGATTCAGCCCCACGTCGGCTGGGCCGCGCTCCCCATCCTCGGGAGCATCCTCGTCGCGCGCACCGTGTGGGGAGACCGGCCGCAGCTCTTCACCGTGGCGCTCTTTCCGATCGTCTTCGACCTTCTGCTCGGCGCTCGGATCTCGCAGAGCCCTCGCCGGCTGGCCCTCCTTCCTCCGATCTTTCTCCTCTGGGCCAATCTCCACGCAGCGTTCGCCGCCGGCCTCGTTCTCGTGGCGATCTTCGTGATCGAGAGCGGCCTCTCGCGGGTCCGGGCCACGCGCATTCCACTGCTTGTGGCGCTCGTCGTGTCGGTGCTCGTGACCTTCGCGAATCCCGCGGGTGCCGGTGCCATCGCCGCGGGGTTCGGCTACGCGTCAAGCTCGGGCGCCTATGTCGTCGAGGAGGGTCCGCTCGATGTACTCAGCGGCGCGGGGATCGTGCTGGCGGCGATCCTGCTCGGATCGTTCACGATCGCGCTCGTGCTCGGCCTCGAGGGGATCACGACGCGTCTTGGTGCGCCGCTGCTCTGGGTGGGACTCATCGTGCCATTCGGCTTCCTCGGATTCGCGATCCAGCGGCACGCGATCCTCGCCTGCGTCGTGCTGGCGCCGTTCGTCGCGGCCGGCCTCCCCGCGGCCATCGGCCGGCCCGTGCGGACCGCGCCGCTCGTTCCGCGGTCCGCTAGCGCGGTGATCCTGGCGTGTTGCGTGCTGGTCCTCGGTATTGCCGCCGTGACCGTCGCGCCGCGGTCACCCAACCTCGCCGCGTATCCCGAAGGGGCGTTGGCCGCGCTCGCCGCCAGACCCGGCCACCTGCTGAACGAATACGACTGGGGCGGTTTTCTTGTCCGCAACGCCCCGGAGCATCCGGTCTTCGTCGATGGGCGCGGCGCGACCCTATTCCTGCCCGACGTACTTGCGGACTTCGACAAGGCAGTCGGATTGGGTCCCGGCTATCGAGGCGTTCTCGACCGATGGCACATCGATCTCGTCCTTCTCCGGCCCGGACGGCCACTCGCCGTCGCACTCCGCGAAGACGGATGGGCGGTGCTCGGCGAGACCGCGCGCTGGGTGCTTCTCGCGCGTCGATGAGAAGACCATCGCTCGCGATCCCACTGCTGGTCGGGGGTTTCTTCGGCGCCCTTGCGGCTCAGACCGCGGTAAAGGACACGGATTTCTTTTGGCATCTCGCGACCGGACAGCAGACGCTCGCTCACGGTCTCGCGCGCACGGACGTCTTTTCATGGACCGTCAGCGGCGAACGGGTCCTGACCGATCAGTGGTTGGGAGATGTCCTGATCGCGCTCGCCTACACGGTCGGCTCGTGGAGCGGTGTCATCGCGATTCGCGCGCTCGCCGTTGCCGGGCTGGTGGCCCTGACACTCGGTGCAGCACTCCACGCGCGTCCAGGGCGACCGCTCATTGCGCTCCTCGCCTCACTGCCTGCGATCGCCCTCTCGCACTACGCCTGGACGGATCGTCCCGAGCTCTTCGGATATGCCATGTTCGCGGCACTGGTCTGGCTCGTCCGCCTGGGTCAGCGCGGCAGCAGTCTTGCCTTCGCCGCGACGATCCCGCTGCTCGCGATCTGGTGCAATCTCCACGGCTCGAGCGCTCTCGGCGTGGGCGTGGTGACCGCGGTCTGCCTGGAGCGTGCCATCAGCGTCCCATCGTTCCGTTTGCGGGCGGCGCTCCTGATCGTCGGTGCGCTGGCCGCCACGCTCCTCACCCCATCGGGCCTTGGGATCTGGTCGTCCTCGTCGGGTCATTTCCTCGCGCCGCCGCGCTTCATACAGGAGGAAGGCGTTCCGGACCTGCGCTCTGAACCAGGGCTGCTCTTCTCGCTCACCCTTGGGCTCGTTCTCGCCACGGCCTTGCTCGGACGAGGAGGGGGCTTGTCCGACGCGGCGATCCTTGTCCCGGTCGCGTTCGTTTCGCTTACGGCCACGCGGCACCTTCCGTTCTTCGCCATCGCGGCGGCGCCGTTTCTCGCGGCCAACAGCGTCGATGCGCTCGGCTCCGCGTTACGTCTCTTCGGTCTTCGCGCCCCGGTCCTCGCATCGAACCTGTCGGGGTCCGCGCCGCGCGCCGCCGACCTCGGCGCCCTCATTGCTTCGGGTCTGATCCTCGCGGCGGGTGTCGCGGTCGCGCCGCGTGCACCCGACGTGAGCAGCTTCCCGAACGCGGCGCTCGCCGCGCTTTCGCCCGGCCCGGGGCTTCTGAACCGCTACGAATGGGGCGGCTTCCTCATTTGGTACGCGCCTGCAACTCCGGTATTCGTCGATGGCAGGCTCTTCCCGTACGTTGGCGACACGCTCGACGAGTATCGCTCGGTGATCGGGCTTCACGCCGATTGGCGCGAAGTGCTCGCGCGACGCGGCATCCGCACGGTCCTCGTCGCACCTTCGGATGCGATCGCGGTTCGTGCCGCGGACCTCGGGTGGCAGGTGCTCATTCGCACCGAAAAATACGTGCTGCTGCGAGTGCCCTGAGCGATACTTCGACACACGAAAGAGCCCACCCGCCTCGCCCGAGAGACCGATGACCTCGATGCGCAGTTCGACGGGATCGTCGATGCGCTGCGTCGCGATGTGCGCAAGCTGCGCCAGCAGGTCGATCGTTATGGCAAGGCCTATCAGAAACAGGCGGAGGAGCGTTCGCGACGCTCGCCCGACGGCGACCTCGACGAATCGACGCAGCGGGGATACCGCCGGCTCAAGCAGCTGCAGCTCGTCGTGCAACACATCGAGTCGAGCGCCGCGTATCTCCTCGGATCGGGGATCGATCCCTCATCAGAGGAGGATCAGGACAAATCCGTCGAGGTCGCGCAGCGGGTGCTCGAGAGCCTCGAGGCCGAGCGCGAACGCCTGTATCGCGACGTGCACGACGGTCCCGCGCAGGTCTTGGCGAACGCGATCTTCGAGGTCGAGTACCTCGAGCGCATCGCGGAGCGCGCTCCGTCGGAAGTCCGGCAGACCCTCCGCAGCGAGCTCGCGAACCTCAAGGGCCGGTTCCGGGGCTCTCTGGACGCCGTGCGCGGGATGATCTACGACCTACGGCCGCCCGAGCTCACCGAGCTCGGTCTCGCCGAGGCCATGCGCAACTACGCCGCCGAGTGGGAAGCCCGCTGCGGCATCAATGTCGCGAGCCGGCTCGATACGACGGACACGCGTCTTCTCCCGATGCAGGAGCTCGCCGTATACCGCGTCATGCAGGAGGCGCTGCAGAACGTGCACAAGCACGCTCGGGCCAGCACCGTCGGCATTGCCTGGTCGCTGTCGAACGACAACTGGGTCCTGCACGTCACCGACGATGGGATCGGCTTCGACCTCGTGAAGGCCGCGCGGCACAAGAAGTCGGTCGGACTTCTTTCCATGCGCGAGCGCGCCGAGCTAATCGGTGGCTCGCTTCAGATCCAGTCGACACCCGGAAAAGGGACGGCGGTGACGCTGCTCCTTCCGGTCGAAAACAAAGTTGAGCCGCTTCGCGCACGTCGCGAGGATCGGTCTCGTCAGGAGCACTCATGAGCGATAGGCCCGAGCGCGCGATCCGGATCCTACTCGCGGATGCGAGCCGCATCACGACCATGGGCATCCGGCAGGTCATCGACAAAGAGTCGGACATGGAGATCGTGGGCGTCGCGTCCGACGGGGAGGAGGCCGTCGCGAAGACCAACGAGCTCGAGCCGGACGTCCTCGTCATCGAGGTCGACCTCCCTCGGTTATCAGGCATCAAGGCAACGCAACGCGTGCGGCGTGAGCTGCCCGCGGTCGCCGTCGTGATCCTCACCGCGCAGGACCAGGAACAGATCCTGTTCGAAGCCATCCGCGCTGGAGCGGCCGCCTACTTGCACAAGGATTGCGAACCGACCGAGCTCATCGACGCCATTCGCAAGGTCCGCGGCGGCCAGTTCATCATCAACGAGAAGATCTTCAGCCGGCCGGCGGTAGCGTCGAAGGTGCTGGCGGAATTCCGCGAGCTTTCGGTGTACGGTCCTGGTTCGACGCACGTCTTCGCGCCACTCTCGCCCCGGGAGGTCCAGATCCTCGACAACATCGCGCAGGGCATGACGAATAAAGAGGTCGCCTACGCGCTGGCCATCTCCGAACAGACGGTGAAGAATCACATGTCGAGCATCCTGCGAAAGCTCTCGGTGAACGACCGGACGCAGGCCGTCGTGTACGCGATCCGCCAGGGGTGGATCAAGGGACCGGAGATGGGTAATTGAGCACCGAGGCACCGAGCGCCTTCGCGGAGGTCGCGACCGAGCAGCAACGCGTGACCGCCGAGATCCGGGAGCTCGACCTCCTCGTCGAGTCCACACAGACCGAGGTCAATCGTCTCAAGTCACGCGAGGACCAAATGAAGGCGAAGGTGGAGGAGGTCCGCAAGAACCCGGGAAACTTCCAGCGTGAAGAAATCTTCGGAGCGACCGACGAGCACGTGACGGCGATGGGCCGACGCATGACGATGGAAGGCCAACTCGGCGCGCTGCAAGCGAAGCGCAAGCTGATCGACCGGAGCGCGCAGATCCTCGCGACCGCGCAGCGCCAGCTCGCCGAGTACTCGGCACCGCCGCTGCCCCCTGATGCCACGCCCCTGATCGACGAGAGCCGGCTTCTCCAGGCGGTGGTGGACACGCAGGAGGAGGAACGCAAGCGCATTGCGAGGCAGGTACACGACGGGCCGGCGCAGGCCATGGCCAACGTCGTCCTGCAGTCGGAGATCAGCGAGCGGCTCTTCGACGTCGACGCCCAGAAGTCGCGCGGTGAGCTCGCCGCGCTGCGGCAGATGGTGAACAAGACGCTGCAGGAGCTCCGCGGCTTCATCTTCGAGCTTCGGCCGATGATCCTCGACGACCTCGGTCTGGTCCCGACGCTCCGCCGATACGTGCAGACGCTCATCGACAAACACGGCGTGCGAATCGACTTCTCGAGCGTGGGCCGCGACCGCCGGCTGCCGTCGGATGACGAGGTCGCGATCTTCCGTCTCATCCAGGACTCCCTCGTCGAGCGGATCGACAAGGGACAGGCCAAGGATCTGGTCCTCGGCATGACCTGGAAAGAGGACTCCCTCGACATCCTGCTGCAGACCGATGGTCGCGAGCTCCCGCCCGACGGTGAGCTCCAGTCCGGCATTCGCCGCAGCGAACGGCTCGAGCTCCTGCACGGCGAATCGACACACGAGGCGAGACCCGACGGCACGACCGTGCTCAAGGTCAAGGTTCCCATCCGGAGCGCACCGCAGCTCGTCACATGACGACGGAGCTCACGAACACCCAGGTGGCCGAATATCTCGAGGCGACCTGCGCGCTGATCGACTCGGAGTTCGCCGCCCTTGGCGCAGACAGCTCCTGGCACTTCGAGCCGCAGGAATGGTGCGCGAACCAGGTCGTCGGTCACATGGTGGAGGCCGACAAGCGTGGGTTCGCCGGCCGCATCCGCGAGATCCTGGACGGCAGGCAGCGGACCAGCGCGTGGGATCAGGTCGCGGTCGCGAAGGAACGAAACGACTGCGCCCGTTTGGGGCAGAGCGTCTGGATGGAGTTCATGGGCGTGCGAAACGACGGGATCAAGCTCGTCCGCTCGCTGGGGACGGCGGATCTCGCGAAAGGGATCGAGCATCCGCAGGCCGGGCACCTGACGATCCGCGATCTCATCCACGAGTGGATACATCACGACCGCAACCACACGCGCCAGCTCCTTCAGATAGCGCAGGAGCGCGCGTGGCCGCACATGGGGAACTCCCAGAAGTTCAAGGGCGAGTAAGTACCCGGGCCGACCAGAGGCGACCGATGAGATCCTCCCGAACGCGTCTTTGGGGTTGGGCGACTCTGGCGGCGGCGCTCGCGGCCACGTGCGCGCACATCCTGTACCGGGGGCTCGGACAGCAGTTCGCGATCTTCGACTTCGCGGCCTACTACTACGCGGCCGTACGGCTCGGCCTTGGCCACGGCCTCTATCCCCAGCTCGCTCGCGACTTCACCGTCGGCGAGCTGGGCCTCTATCTCTATCCGCCGCCGGTGGCCGCGGCGTTCCTTCCGTTCACCGTGATCCCGGTCGAGGCCGCGAGCGTCGTCTGGGCCGCGCTGCTCCTGATGCTGGCCGCCGTCGTCATCGTGGCGCTGACTCGTCCCGTCGACGCGCCTCTGCGGCCGCTTGCGGCGGGACTGCTCGTGCTCTCGATCCCGTTGCAGACGGAGGTCGCGAACGGCAATCTGACGCTTGTCACTCTCGCCCTCGTGCTCGCGGGGTGGAGGCTGCAGGCGCGATCCGCGGTCTCGGGCGCGCTGCTTGCGATCGCGCTCTTGATCAAGCTCATGCCCGCGCTCCTCGTGCCCTTCCTGCTCGTGGCGGGACGCTTGCGCGTCGTGGTGGCCATGGCGATCGCGCTTGTGCTGATCGTCGGCCTCAGCTGGCCGTGGCTCGGGGCGTCGTGGCTCGATTACCTGCGGCTCGTGCAGGTGTTGGCCGCGGCGCCGCACGTTTCGAGCGCGACCCACGACATGGTCCCGGCCGCCCTCGCTTCCGGGGCGGGACGGTACGTGCTCCCGGCGCTGGCGCTCGGTATTGCGCTGTACGCGGGACGGCTGGCCGTGGTGCGGCCCGCATCCGCCAGGCTGGCATTCGCCGTGACGCTGGCCGCCGCGCCGCTCATCTCTTCCTTCGTGTTCTATCCGTATCTCGTGCTTTCGCTGCCGCTGGTGGTGCTGCTGTGCTTCATCGAGCGGCGGCCCGCCATCCGCGTGGCTGGTCTCGTCGGCCTGCTGCTCACCGATCTCTCCAGTCCGCCCGCTCCCTGGGACACGGTGCCGCTCGTGGGCCTGCTGATACTTCTCGTGGGCGGCGTCGTCGTCCTGCACCGTGCCGGATCACCGGTCGCCGAATCCGTCCCGTCGGGCGTGACGCCGTCGGAGGGGCGAGCCGCGGCGCTCTGAGTTGACCGCGGGCCTGCCGGCTAGGCGCCGCCGATGCTCGTGATCGCGATCCCCTGGTAGTAGTGCGTCAGGATCTCCTCGGCCGACTTGCCCGCGAGCGCCATTCCCTGCGCCCCCCACTGCGACATTCCGACACCATGCCCGTAGCCCCGGCCGCTAAAGACGAAACGCGCCGGAAGCCGGTACATCCACCCCCCGACTCGGGGCTTGCCGAAGCGATCGGGGTCGCGGAGGTTGAGCAGGTAGGTCTGCTCGACCTTCGCTCCGAGGAACTCCAGCTGTCGGACGCGATCGATATCCAGGGCGGCGGCTGAGACGATCTCGAGCTCTTCCGGATGCGTGGACACCGTGAAGAGCGAGCTGCGGAGCCCGAAGTAGTACCGCGACCGGTCTTTGCCGATGTCGCGGACTCCGTTGGAGCCGACGATCCGGGCCCCCATCACGCGGCCGGTCGCGGACACCTGCGTGACTTCGATGCGCCGCACGTCGCCGACGTCGATCCCCCTGGCCGCGAGGTAGCTCTGGAGCTGCGGCGCCGTGTACTCCTCCGTCCATTCCCAGCTGGTGCGGCCCCAGGACGAGACCAGCGCCGCCTCGTCGCTGGGCGATGGCACCGCCCGCAGGTACGGAAGCGTGGTCGCGTAGACGTTCTCGCTGTCCTCTGTGAACCCACCGGCGTTGGCGGAGTAGAGCGCCTCGATCGGTGCTCCGCGATAGGTCGCCACGAGCCCGGACGTGCGCAGGGTCGCGCGCAGGGTCGACGTCGTCTCGCCGCCGAGGCCGTCGTATTCCTGGTCGCGCGTGTCGCCCTCGAGGTCGTAGCGCTCATGGCGACGCATGTGCGTGACGAGGTAGGTGCGCGCCGCGATCGCCTGGGCGGCGAGCGCCTCAGGCATCCATGTCGATGGCTCCTCCGAGCCGACCACCGAGGCGAGGTACGCCGCGGTATCGACCTGATTCACCACGATCATGTCGCCCTCGTCATCGCGGGTGAGGTCGAACGTGCCGCGGAACGCCCTGCCGTTGTAGGTGAGGAGGCCATCGGTGGGCGCGAAGTGGAGCGCCGTGATCTGCTGTGCGGAAAAGAGCGGCGCCCTGAGGGGAGTCGCCGGTCTTCCGGGTCCGGAAGGCTCGCCGCGGCGTGGCTCGCGTCCGCGAGGCGACGCACCCCGCGCCTCGCGATCGTACTTGTGAATCCCTGATAGAGCGTGGTGCCGTCGTCCGTGGTCACGCTGACCGAGCCCGTGGAGCCGATCCGCGCGTACGTGGTGCCGAGGCCCGAGATGTTCACGCGGATCGTCGAGGGGAGGGCGGCGAGCGACGCTGCGGTCGCGGGCGTCGCGGGCAACGCGGTGATGACGAACGCGATGATCAGCGTGCGTGCCAGCCATGCCATCACGACGACCTCGCGTACACCTCCGGCTTGAGCACGCCGACGAACGGCAGATTCCGGTACCGCTCGGCGTAGTCAAGCCCGTAACCCACGACGAACTTGTCGGGGATCTCGAAGCCGCGGTAGTCGATCTCGATCGGGATCACGCGACGTGCCGGTTTGTCGAGCAGCACGCAGAGCCGCAGGGAAGCAGGCCGCTGCGCGCGAAGGTGGTCGAAGACGTACGAGAGGGTATGCCCGGTATCGAGGATGTCCTCGACGACGAGCACGTGCCGCCCCTCGATCGGATGCGCCAGGTCTTTGAGGATGCGCACGACGCCGCTTGTCTCCGTCCCTTCGCCGTACGACGAGACCTCGAGAAAGTCCAGCGCGAGAGGGATCGGCGTCGCGCGCATGAGGTCGGCCAGGAATGGCAGCGCGCCTTTCAGGACCGAGACCAGCACGAGGTCCCGGGACTGGTAGTCGGCCGCGATCCGCGCACCGAGCTCCAGGACCTTCGCGGCGATCTCATCCGCGGTCAGCAGGACCTCGGCCACATCATCGGTGGGCTGGGCGCGCGCCGAGACGGCAGGCATCAGAACACGGATTGTCGCAGGTCGGGTGCCTAGACCTGGCGAGCGACCAACCAGGCGAATGCGGAGAGCGCGACGATCGCAACGGCGGCGCCGGCGACGATCATCGGACCGGGGCCGGCTTCGCTCGGCGGGTGCAGCACGATCGGCGGCGCTGTTGAGTCAGGCGCCGCGGCGAGCACGATGCTGCTCGACTGCGACGTGCTCGCCGGGGAAGGTGTCGGGTGGCCGGTCGCGGGCGCCGGGACGACGGCCGGAGAAGAGGTCGCATCGGCCGCGACGACGACGATCGTGCCGAACATGATCGAGTGCAGGAGGCAGTAATAGAGATACGTGCCCGAGGTCGCGAACGTGATCGAGCGCGAAGAGCCCGGCGTAATGCCGCCGGTATCCCAGTTGCCGGCCGACGTCGCCGTGTGCGTCGCCGTGTCGACGTTCGCCCACGTGACCGTGTCACCTGCGCGGATCGTCACGGTCTTGGGCTGAAAGGAGAAATCCCTCACCGCAATCGTCGTCGTGGTCGCCGCGACAGCGGCGAGCGGTAAGGCGAGCAGCGCGAGCGACACGGCGGCCGCCGCGAGCCACGCGACGCCGACTGAACTCGCTCGTACCCTTTCGCTCTTCTCGACCTCGATGGTCACGCGACCGATACCTTCCCCGATCCGCGCGGATTGTGGCAGGTAGCTCGGGTCTCAGGTCCGGTGCGCGAGGAACCAGGCGACAGCGCCAAGGGCCACGACCGCGACCGCCGCACCGGCGATGAGCAGCGCGCTCGGCGTCTCGTTCGGCGTAGGGGACGGCGTCGCCTGGACCGCGACCGCGCTCGGTGACGCCCTCGCGACCGCCGGCGTTGCCGACACCGCCGGCGACTGTGTCGGTGCCTCTGTCGGGGAAGGCGCGGTCGGTGCCGCCGTGGGCTCGGGTGTCGGCGGCGCGGTCGGCGCCGGGGTGGGCGCGACCGTGCGGACGGGCGTTGGAGCTGGCGTCGCTGGGGGAGGCGGCGGCGGTGTCGGGGTCGGCACCGGTGTCGCCGCAGCCTGCACGATCACGGTGCCCTTCATCGCCGCGCCGTGGATGCCGCAGATGTAGTTGAAGGTGCCGGCGCTGCTGAAGACGAGCGATGCGCTCTGCCCTTGCGAGAGCGCGGGCGTCTTGAACCCGTCGTTGAAGAACGCGCTGTGCTGCGCGCTATCCCGGTTGGTCCACGTCACGGTGTCGCCGGCACGGATGGTGAGCGGCGTCGGCGAGTACGCGAAGCCCTGGATCGTCACGGGGGACGTTGCCGCATCGACCAGGAGCGGCAGCGCGAGAAGGCCACATGAAATGATGAGCGCCGCCGTCCATGCCACGACCGCGGCTGGTCTCACGCTCATACGATACGGACCGTGCCGACCGTCTCCGCCGACGCGCCCTTCGCGCTCCTCGCGCGCGATGCCCGGCGGATCGGCGTACGTCTGGACGCGGCGACGATCGCTCTCTGCGAGAGGTATGCGGATCTCCTCATCGAACGCAATACGACGACGAACCTCACCGCGATCACTACGCCGCTCGACATCGCTCGCAAGCACTTCCTTGACTCCCTCACCGCTCTCGCTGCGCGCAAGTGGACCGGGCGAGAGCGACTCGTCGACGTGGGAAGCGGTGCGGGTTTCCCCGGCCTCGCGCTCCGGCTCGCCATCCCCGGGCTTCGGGTGACGCTCGTCGAATCGGTGGGAAAGAAGACGCGCTTCCTTGAAGAGGTCACGAGCGCCCTCGTCCCTCGGCGCCGTGATCGAGTATCTGCTGCCGTTCCTTCGCGTTGGTGGCGACGCGATCGCGTGGAAGGGACGCCTTCACGACGAGCTCGCCGGCGCCCGCAAGGCTTGCGTCTCGATTGGCGGGGAGATCGTCATGATCAGGTCTACGTCGGATCTCGGACTTGGCGACACGCTACCCGGGCGATCACTCGTTGTCATACGCAAGACACGGCCGACGCCGCCGCGCTTTCCGCGTGCCGCGGCCGAGGCGAAGCGTCGGCCGTGGTGATCGTCCCCTCCATCGACGTGCGCGCACGGCGCCTCGCCCATGGCTCGAGCGCGACCGTGAGCGAGCGGGCGCGCGAGCTGGTGGCCGCCGGCGCACGCGAGCTGCACCTCGTCGACCTCGACGGCGCGGAGATCGGCATCTTCACGAACCTCGAGGTCCTCGCGGAGGCGGCGCGCGCGTCGGGCGTCCCGTGCCGCCTGGCCGGGGGTCTGTGGCGAGTCGAGGACGCGCGCGATGCGACCCTGCGCGGATTCGCGGGCGTGCTGTTCTCGAGTGCGGTCCTCGGTGACGACGACCTTCTACGCGAGATCGCTCGCCTCGGCGACGGGGCGATCGTCGAGATCGAAGCGAAGGACGGATTTCTTGCGCCGCGCGGCGGCGACGCGAACCTCGTCGCGATCGCGACGGGTCGGGGCGCGCTCGCCTCGGCCCGCGCGGCGCTCATGGCCGGGATCCGCGCGCTCTATCTCATCGATCTTGGCGGAGAGGGACGGTTATCCGGACCGCCGCTTGCCCTCGTCGACTCGATCCGTGCCGTGGTGGGAACGCGCATGGCGCTTCATGCGGGCGGAGGAGTGCGTCAGCTCGCCGACGTTCGCGCGCTCGCGCTGCGCGGCGTTGCGTCGGTGGTGATCGGGCGTGCGTTTCGCGAGGGGCTGTTCTCCGTCGCGGAGGCCCAGGAGGCCGCGCGAACGTGAAGGCGGACGCGCGCGCGTGAAGGTCGCCGTCCTCAGCGACATCCACGCGAACCTCGTCGCGCTCGAGACGGTGCTTGAGGCGATCGGTGCGGTCGACGCCCTCTGGGTCTGCGGCGACACCGTTGGCTACGGGCCCGATCCATCGGATGTTCTCGCGTTGCTCATCGAGCGAAAGGCGACGATCGTCGCGGGGAATCACGACCGCGCGGTGGCGAGGAACGAGGATCTCGAGCTCTTCAATCGGCCGGCGGCGCTCGCCGCGCGAATGCACCAGAGCTGGCTCTCGGCCGCCGAACGCGACACGCTCGCGGCCCTCCCGATAACGCTAGAGACCGCTGACGTGACCCTGTGCCATGGGAGCCTTCGCGATCCTCTTTGGGAGTACGTCACCAATCCGCGGTCCGCGGCCGCCTCCCTCGCGCTCGCCAAAACGGCCCATTGCTGCGCCGGTCACACGCACGTGCCGGCGCTGTTCCACGAGGGGCCGGACGGCGAGCGGCCAGGCCGACCGCGCTACGAGACGCCGTACCCGCTCAAGCCGCGCGCGTTCCTCAATCCGGGCAGCGTCGGCCAGCCCCGGGACGGCGATCCGCGCGCCGCCTACGCTGTCCTGGACCTTGATGCGGGCACCGTTACCTTCCATCGTTCGTCTTATCGAGTGGATGAGACGCAGCGCCGCATCCGGGACCGGGGCCTTCCGGCGATCTTCGCGGATCGCCTTGCGTTCGGGCTTTGAGCTCCTGGCTCTGGCGGCCCTTCTGGCGGGATGCGCGAGCGGCACGTCTGGCGTGAGCGCTGCGCAAAGCGTGCCGTTCACCGATCACGGCGCGACGCAGCAGTCGGGGAATGACGACGGCGCGCGCCTCACCGTCGCGACCGCTCCGAACCCGAGCGGTCTCGGCGGGCTCGCACCAACGGGCAGCGGAGGACGCCTCTACATCGGAGTGTTCGCGGGCGCGCAGCGCACCGGTGGATATGGCGTACAGGTCGATCGGGTCGAGCGGACCGCCGACACCCTCTTCATCCACGCCACGTTCATCGCCCCGGGGTCGAGCGCCATCACCACCCAGGTGCTCACCTCACCGGCCCAGCTGGTCTCGATCGACGGACATAGCGCGTCGGGCTTGCGCACCGCCGTGCTCATAGATCAGTCGGGGGCCGAGCGAGCGCGCGCGACGGTGCCGCCCTCTGGCTGATGTGAGCGACGACGAGGGAAAAGGCGAATCGCCGGAGACCCCATCGCTCGAAGAGCGCACCAGGAAAGCCGGCCGGCTCCCCGGCGACCGCTACGTCCGGATCCACCAGAGCTCTGATTTCCGTCGTCGAGGCGACCGCTACGTCATCGGCGAGGACGCGCTGCGACCGGAGGGTCCCGTCGGCCGGGCGTACGAGGCGGTGCGCCGATTCCTCTTCGGCCCGCGCCTCAGCATGGAGGCCGAGGAGAGCGAGCGCCTGGGGGTCTTCACCGGCCTCGCGATCCTCGGGTCGGACAACATCTCGTCGTCGGCGTACGCGACCGAGGAGGCGATGCGCGTCCTCGCACTCGCGGGCATCGGTGCGTTCGTCTTTCTCACGCCGATCGCCATCGCTATCGTCGGCGTTCTCGCGATCGTGGTCCTTTCGCAATCGCAGGTGATCCAGGCCTATCCCAACGGCGGCGGCAGCTATGTCGTCGCGAGCGACAACCTCGGGGTACTGCCCGGTCTCGTCGCCGCCGCGGCGCTGCTCATCGACTACGTGCTGACGGTCGCCGTGTCGACCGCGGCCGGCGTCCAGGCGGTGACGAGCTTCGTGCCCAACCTGCATCCATATTCGGTTGAGGTCGGTCTCGTCTTCATTGCGATCCTCATGATCGGAAACCTCCGCGGCGTCCGCGAGGCCGGCGTGATGTTCGCCGGTCCCACGTATGTGTACATCGCCGCGGTCGGGCTCCTGATCCTTTACGGCATCTTCCGCGTCCTCACTGGGGACGTCCCGCCGGCCGCGGTCCCACCGGACCCCTTCGGGCCCGAAGGCGAGGTGCCCCTCGTCGGTCTCACCGGGGTGCTTCTGATCCTCCGCGCGTTCGCCTCAGGCTCGGTCGGCCTCACCGGAAGCGAGGCGATCGCCAATGGGGTGCCCAGCATGCAGAAGGACGAGCGCCGGAACGCCACGGTCACTCTGGTCGTGATGGGCGTGACCTTCAGCACGATCTTCCTCGGACTGACGTTCCTCGCGCAGGCGATCGGCACGATCCCCGACCGCTCCGAGACCGAGACGCTCAACAGCCTTCTGACGCGGTCGCTCGTCGGATACACGCCTCTGTATTACGTCGTTCAGGGATCGACCGCGCTCCTGCTGGCGCTCGCCGCGAACACCGGATTCACCGGCTTCCCGCGCCTGGCATCGGTGCTCGCGAACGACCGCTTCATGCCGCGCCAGTTCGCGTATCGCGGGGAGCGGCTCGCATTCTCCTTCGGGATCGTCGCGCTGGCGGTCGTCTCGGCGGCGGTCCTGGTGTGGCGTGAGGGCAGCGTCACCGAGCTCATCCCCTTCTACACGATCGGCGTGTTCCTGGCCTTCACGCTCTCCCAGACCGGGCTCGTCCGACGCTGGAGACGGCTGCGATCTCCAGGCTGGCAATGGCGCGCCGGCCTCAACCTCCTCGGCGCGTTGGTGACCGGTCTGGTGCTGGTCATCGTTCTCGTGGCGAAGGCCGGTGAGGGGGCCTGGCTCGTCGTCCTCGTGATACCGGTGATCGTCTCGCTGCTGCTTGCGATCCACCGCCACTACATGCAGATGCAGGACGCGCTCGTCATCGAACGCCTCGACGAGGAGGTCCCCGCCGTTCGGCCCCCGGTGGTCATCATTCCGGTCGGGCGACTGGACCGTGCGACGGCGCGGGCGATTGGCTTCGCCCGCTCGATCTCGCCGGCGGTCAAGGCGGTTCACGTCGCGACGAGCGAGGAGAGCGCCCGGGAATTCCGCACACGCTGGGACCACTGGGCGGGCAAGGTCCCACTGGACCTCATCGAGTCGCCGTACCGTTCTCTCGTGCCGCCCCTTCTCAGGTACATCGACGCGCTCCAGGAGAAGGACCCGGAGCGGCCGATCACCGTCGTGCTCGCGTCGTTCGTGCCACACAGCTGGTGGGAGTGGCTGCTGCACAGCCAGACGGCGCTGCGGCTCAAGGCGAGCCTCCTCTTCCGCCCGAACACGATCGTCGTCGATGTCCCCTATCACTACGACGACTCGCACGATCACCAAGGGAAGCGTCATTGAGCGGCGAGGAGGAACGCCCGGAGTCGCCCTCGCTCGAGCGGCGCGTCACCCAGGCTGGCCGCCACGTCGGCGATCGCTACGTCCGCATCGTCCGGCCTATTGGCAGCGGCCTGCGGGGTCATGGGGGCCGCTACGTCGCGACCGAGCAGACGATGGCCTCCACCGGTCGCGTCGGCCGCGCCTGGAACCGTACCCTGCGTTTCCTCATCGGCAAACGACTCGAGACCGAAGCGGAGGCCGAGGAGCGCGTCAGCGTCGCAACAGGCCTTCCGATCCTCGCGTCGGACAACATCTCGTCCTCGGCCTACGCAACCGAGGAAGCCATGCGGGTCCTCGCGCTCGCGGGCGTCGGCGCGCTCGCTCTCACCATGCCGATCGCGATCGCCGTCGTCTTCGTCCTCGC
>VBIL01000035.1:25350-29074 GCA_005879975.1 Chloroflexota bacterium | reverse complement strand
GCTGAGGTCAGGCTCGTCGAGACGTTCGCCGATCAGGCCGCCATCGCGATCGAGAACGTCCGACTCTTCAACGAGACAAAGGAGGCACTCGAGCAGCAGACCGCGGTCGCGGACGTGCTCAAGACGATCAGCCGATCCGCGTTCGATCTCCAGCCGGTCCTCGACGTCGTGCTCGAGAACGCGGTCCGCCTTGCCGGCGCCGACATCGGTTGGCTCTCGCGTGTCGAGGGCGAGCGGTTCCAGACGATCGCATACAGCAGCAGCTTCCCAGCCGACGTCCGCGAGGCGCTCGCGAGGGATCGCGCGGCTGGCCATTTCGGCGGCGACTGGCGACCGTTCGGGTCCGAGAGCGGCGTGATGGGCACGGTCCTCGAGCGCCGCACGACCGTCCAGATCGCGGACGCGAAAGCCGACCCGGTCCTCGGGAAGTCGCTCGTCGTCCGCTTGACCGAATCGCGGGCCGTCCTCGGAGTGCCGATGCTGCGGGAGGGCAGAGTAATCGGCGGCGTCGTGCTCGCCCGATACGACGTCCTGCCGTTCAACGGGCGCGAGGTCGACCTCGTCCAGACGTTCGCCGATCAAGCGGCCATCGCGATCGAGAACGTGCGCCTGTTCGACGAAACGCGCGCCGCGCTCGAACGCGAGACCGCGGTGGGCAATGTCCTCAAGACGCTCAGCCGGACCGTCTTCGACCTCGAGCCGGCACTGGAGGCCGTCGTCGAAAGCGCGGCGCGCCTTGCAGACGCGGATGTGGCTTGGATGACCAAGCAGGTCGATGCCACCACTTATGACTGGGGGGCCCGATACGCGAAGACAGGCGATCCCGATGTGGCCTTCAGACGGCGGGAGTTCGGTCGAGCGATTCTCCATGTCTCCGGCTCGGTCATGGACAGGCTCATCCGCAACCGGCGCACGATCCACGTGCCAGACATGGCAGCGGAGCCCGACCTTCTGTCCAAATCGAAGGTCGTCCAGGACACGCGCTCACGCTCAGTGCTCGGCGTGCCCGTGCTCAGCGAAAGCGAGGTCCTCGGGGCCATCGTTCTCGGACGACTCGCGGTCCGTCCGTTCTCGGACCGCGAGATCCAGCTCGTCGAGACGTTCGCCGACCAGGCGGCGATCGCGATCCAGAACGTCCGGCTGTTCAACGAAATCCAACAGAAGAGTGGCCAGCTCGAGGTCGCGAGCCGACACAAGAGCGAATTCCTCGCGAATATGAGCCACGAGCTGCGGACGCCGCTCAACGCCATCATCGGGTTCTCGGAGGTCCTACTTGAGCGGATGTTCGGCGAGGTCAACCCCAAACAAGAGGACTACCTGCGCGACATCCTCGGGTCCGGGCGCCATCTGCTGACCCTCATCAACGACATCCTCGATCTGTCGAAGATCGAGGCGGGCCGCATGGAGCTCGAACGAGGCGTGTTCTCGTTACGGGGCGCGCTCGAGAACGGCGTCACCATGGTGCGCGAGCGCGCCGGACGCCATGACATCGCCGTCGCGCTGGACGTCGGTCAGGGGCTGGACGAGATCGCGGGCGACGAGCGAAAAATCAAGCAAGTCATCTACAACCTTCTCTCGAACGCCGTAAAGTTCACGCCCGACGGTGGACGCGTGAACGTGACCGCCGCGCGCGAGAACGGCGCGGCCACCGTGACCGTTCGCGACACCGGCATCGGGATCGCGCCGGAGGATCAAGAACGGATCTTCGAGGAGTTCAGCCAAGTCGGGCGCGATCCGGAGCGGGCGCGCGAAGGGACCGGCCTTGGGCTCACGCTCTCGAAGCGCTTCGTCGAGCTGCACGGGGGAACGATCAAGGTCAAGAGCGCGCCAGGCGAGGGCAGCGCGTTCACGTTTACGCTGCCGCAGCCATGAGCCGCATCCTCCTCGTCGAAGACAACGAGAAGAACATGAAGCTCGCGCGGGATCTTCTTGTGTACAAAGGCCACACGGTCTACGAGGCAACGACCGGCGAAGCGGCTGTGGCGACGGCAACGAAGGAGCTGCCCGACCTGGTCCTGATGGACATCCAGCTTCCCGGCATCGACGGCATCGAGGCCCTGCGCCGGATCCGTGCCGACGGAAACGCGGCGCGCATTCCGATCGTCGCGCTTACCGCGTCGGTCATGGCGAACGATCGCGAGCGCTTCGACAAGGCCGGCTTCGACGCGTTCATCGCCAAACCCATTGACGTCAAGAGCTTCAACGACCAGGTCATACAGCTCATCGCCAAAGGGCGCGCGTGAGCGAAAGGCGCGCTCGCATCCTCGCGGTCGACGACAAGCCGGAGAACATCCGCCTGCTGGAGGCGGTCCTCGTGCCATCCGGCTATGAGGTCATCGGGGCGTCCAGCGGCGAGGAGGCGCTCGCGAAGGTCCGCGAGCGGCCGCCGGACATGGTCCTCACTGATGTCGTAATGCCCGGGATGAACGGGTACGAGCTGTGCCGCAGGCTGCGCGCCGATCCGGCGACGGCGTTCCTGCCGATCGTCACGCTCACCGCGAGCGGTGGAGAGGAAAAACGCGAGGCCCTCGACGCTGGGGCCGACGATTTCGTCGCGAAGCCATTCGACAAGACAGAGCTTCTTGCGCGCGTCCGGTCCCTTCTACGCGTGAAGCGGTACTACGACGATCTGGCGAATGCGCTCGACCGTCAGACTGCGATAGGAGACGTCCTCCGGACGATCGGATCATCCGCATTCGAGATCGAACCTGTTCTTCACGCGGTCGCTCATCATGCCGCAAGGCTGTGCCATGCGCAGAACGTGGTGATCTTTCGCACGCGAGGGAATACCTTCCGCCTGTGGGTCGTCGAGAACGCCATCCCTGAGTTCAGCCGCATCATTGGCGACGAGGACAGTCCCATCGGGTCCGACACGATCGTGGGGCGCGCGCATCTCGAGAAGCGGCCGATCGTCGTGCCCGACATCCGGGAGTATTACCGCGACGCGAGCGGCCCGGCTGCGGAGCTGTCGCGAGTAGGAGAGATCCAAAGCCTACTCGCGGTTCCGCTCATCCGCGACGATCGTGTGCTGGGGGTCATCACGCTCACACGGGCCGCGGTCGCCCCCTTCAGCGAGGAGGAAGTCGCGCTCGTCCGCACCTTCGCTGACCAGGCCGCGATCGCCATCGCGAACGTCGAGCTCTTCGAGACCGTCGAACGGCAGCGCCGGGAACTTTCGCGCTTCCTCTCTCCTCAGATCGCAGCGCTGATCACGAGCGAGCAGGGCGCGAAGATGCTCGATGGACATCGGCGGCAGATCACGGTCGTCTTCCTGGACCTTCGCGGGTTCACCGCCTTCGCCGAGACGGCGGAACCCGAGGAGGTCCTCGGTTTGCTTCGCGAGTACCAGAGGTCGATGGGCGAGCTCATCGTCGCGCACCACGGCACCCTCGAGCACTTCGCGGGCGACGGAATGATGGTGTGGTTCAACGATCCGCTCCCGGTCGAGCGCCACGAGCTGCAGGCGGTCCGTATGGCATGCGTGATGCGCGAGCGGTTCGGCGAGCTGGCCAAAGCCTGGGAGAAGAAGGGCTACGAGCTCGGATTCGGTGTCGGGATCGCGACGGGGTACGCGACGCTCGGTCGCATCGGTTTCGAAGGCCGCTACGACTACGGCGCGATCGGCAATGTCGTCATCCTCGCGCAGCGACTCTCGGCCGAGGCCAAGGCGGGGCAGATTCTTCTGAGTCAGCGCGTCCAAGCGGCGATCGAAGGCGATGCCGAG
>VBIL01000035.1:0-25196 GCA_005879975.1 Chloroflexota bacterium | reverse complement strand
CGCGAACAAGAAACTCGCCGTCGACGAGCACGTGCCGTACCGCACGCGAGCCGCCACCGAACAGGATGCGTGCGGCGGGATCCCCGCCGGGGCCGTCGAGTCGATTGACGTCGAGGACCACGAGATCGGCGCGCTTGCCTTGCTCCAGCGTGCCGACTTCCTGATCGATCCTCAGCATCTTCGCGCCCTCGCGCGTCGCAAGCGCCATCGCGTCCGATGCGGTGAGGGTGCCGAGTCCACTCACGACACGCGCGAGTAGCGTCGCGAGCCTCATCTCCTCGAAGCCATCGAGCTCGTTGTTGCACGCGGCGCCGTCGGCGCCGATCCCGACCGTGATGCGCGCGGCGCGGAGCTTCGCCACCTGGGCTATTCCGGAGCCGAGCTTGAGGTTCGATGAGGGACAGTGCGCGACCGACGTCTTGGTCGTGCGGAGAATGTCGATCTCCTGATCGTCGAGGTGTACGCCGTGCGCGATGATCGCGCGCTCGCAGGCGATCCCGGTGTCGAGCAGGTACTGCATCGGCGTCCGACCGGTGGCCATGACCACGGCGTTGCGCTCGTCGACGCTCTCGTTCGAGTGGGTATGGACCAGAAGGTCGCTCAGCTTCGCAAGCTGGGTGACCGCCTCGAGGAGCTCGCGCGTGCACGACAGCGCGAAGCGTGGCATGTACACGTACCCGATCCTGCCGCTCGACGCCTTATGCCAGCGCTTGGTCAGTGCGCCCGCGGCATCGAGCGATGCACGGGTCGTCTCGACCAAGGTCGGCGGTACGCCCTCGCCGGAATCCATCATGGCCTGCCCGAAGCGGGCGCGGATGCCACTCCGCACCAGCTCCTCCGCCACGATGTCGCCGAACTTCGTCGTTCCCATATCGAGAATCGTCGTTGTCCCGGTCATCAGGAGATCGAGCAGGCCGAGCCGAACGCTGGCGCGCACCGACGCCTCGTCGTGCGCAGCCTCGAGCGGCCATACGCGGGCGCGGAGCCACTGGAGGAGCGGCATATCTTCGGCGAGGCCGCGGAAGAGCGTCTGGACGAGATGGATGTGGGTTTGGACAAGCCCAGGCATGACGACGCATCCCGAGATATCGATGACCTCCGTGTCAGGCGGAGGCGTCACCTGGCCGAGACCGCCGATGCGCGTGCCGCTGACGAGGAGGTCGCCCCACATCGGACGCGGGCTGTCCTTTAGTGGCAGCAACGTCCCGCCGCGCAGGAGAAGGCTCACATCTGATACGCGAGCTCGCGGAGCGCGGTCGCGAGCGCGCGCGTCCCGAGCACGACATCGTCAGCAGTGGTCGCCTCGTCGGGACAGTGCGATCGCCCTCCGATGCTCGGAACAAAGAGCATGCCGACGTTCGCCGCGGCCGTGAGCACCTGCGCGTCGTGGCCCGCCCCGCTCGTCATGTCGCGGGGCTCCATACCGGCCGCGAGGCAGGCCCGGCGGAGAACGTCCGCGATACGAGGTGAGAGTGTCACCGGCGGGCGGTCGCGAAGGGTGCGGATCTCCACGTCCAACTTACGCTCGCGCGCGATCGCTTTGCACGCATCACCGATTTGGGTGAGAAGCTCCGTCCGACGCGCCGGGTCAGTGTGTCGTGCATCCACGGTGAAACGAGCGATGCCTGGAACGACGTTCACCTGGGCGGGCTCCACGGCGATGGTGCCAACCGTCGCAACCGCTGGGTGACCCATGCGGACCGCGGTCTCGGCGATGGCGAGCGTCATCGCAGAGGCGCCGAGCAACGCGTCGCGGCGGCGAGTCATGGCCATCGCGCCGGCATGGTCCGGCTGCCCCCGGACGGTCACCTCGAGGTGCGCGGTCCCGGCGATCGTCGTGACGACGCCGAGACGCGGCCCGTGATCCTCGAGGATCGGGCCTTGCTCGACGTGCAGCTCGACGAACACGTCGATGTCGCGACGCACCGCACCGGCCGCGGTCGCGGGGTCGAGGCCGACCGAACGCATCGCCTCGGCGAGTGTCATGCCGTCGGCGTCGCGGACCCGGTCGGCTTCCCCCGGCTCGAGGCGATCGGCGATCGCGCGCGCGCCCCAGAAGTTGGTGTTGAATCGGCTGCCCTCTTCCTCGCAGATGGCGACACACTCGAGGATCCGCGTTGAACGGCCGAAGCGGTCCCAGAGGCTCGTGACCGCTTCGATGCCCGCGACGACGCCGAGCGCACCGTCGAGCGCGCCGCCGCCGCGGACGGTGTCGATGTGCGAACCGGTCACGATCGCGCGGCCTCCGCGCGAGCCCTCGATGCGCCCCCAGACGTTCCCGACCGCGTCGCGTCGGACGAAGAGTCCCGCCTCTTTGAGCCAGCCGGCGACGAGCTCCATCGCCGAGCTCCACGCCGGGCTGTACAGGGCGCGATAGATCCCACCCTGCGCGAGCGCTCCGCGCTGGGCGAGGTCGTCCAGCCGGCGCAGCAGCCGGCGCTCATCGATCTCGACCAGCTCCCGCGTCGTGGTCGCGCTCAAGCGGCTGTCCCTTCCTCCCTGCTGATGAATCGCCCGTGCGGTGGGTTCGTGACGATCTCCCCGTCACGGTAGACGACGCGACCACGTACGAGCGTCAGAATGACCCGACCGCGGAACGAGCGCCCGATGTATGGATCGACCCCGCGCGTATACGAGCGCTCGCGGTCGAGCGTCCATTCGCGATCGGGATCGAAGAGCACCACGTCGGCATCCGATCCGGCCGCGATGGTTCCCTTTCTTGGCCAGAGCCCAAGGCGTTTCGCCGGTTTCGCGGCGAGGCGCCACACGACGAAGCCCGCGACCTTGCGGACGTCGAGCGCATCTCCCGCCCGCCGCGTCGCCTCGGTGAAGAGCGCCGGCAGCACGGACTGAACGCCGGCGACACCGCCCCACGCCGCGAAGATGTCCCGTTGCCCGCGCGCCTTGAGATCCGGTGCGCAGGGTGAGTGATCCGATGCCACAAGATCGATCTTCCCGTCGAGGAGCGCACGCCAGAGGCCGTCGCGGTTACGCGCATCCCGAATGGGTGGAGCGCACTTGAGCGCCGGGCCCAGGCGCTCCATGTCGCTCTCTTCGAACTCGAGATAATGCGGACAGGTCTCGACCGTCACATCGGTTCCCAAATCACGCGCCGCTCCGATCGCGCCGAGGGCCTCGACCGCCGAGAGATGGACGATATGGATTCGCGCTCCGGCCTCGCGAGCAGCCGCGCAGGCTCGCGCGACAGCACGCACCTCGACGAGCGGCGGCCGTGACGCCGCCCACGCCGCTGGGTCACGCCGGCCCTCACCCCGAACGCGCGCGGTCGCCTCGCGCACGAGCGTCTCGTCCTCCGCGTGCAGCGCGACGAGCAGTCCGGCGCCCGCGGCTGCGCGAAATGCCGGCACGAGCTCGTCGTCGGCGAGCGGCGGAAACTCCGGCACTCCGCTGTCGCAGAGGAACGCCTTGCAGCCGATCGCGCCGCGATCGCGTAGCTCGAGGAGGCTCATCGGATCGGCGTCGACCAGCCCACCCCAGAGACCAAAGTCCACGAGGGAAGCGCGCTCGGCCGCGAGACGCTTGGCGTCGAACGCGTCGCCTTCAAGGATCGGCGGCAAGGAGTTGAGGGGCATGTCCAGCACCGTGGTGATGCCGCCGGCGACCGCGGCGCGGCTTCCGCTCGCCCACCCCTCCCATTCCGTCCGGCCCGGCTCGTTGAAGTGCACGTGCGCGTCGACGATGCCCGGCAGCGCGAGCAAGCCGCGGGCGTCGATCTCGTCCTCCGCCGTCGACGCGCCCGGTTCGACGAGGGCGCTGATCCGGCCACCGCGGATCAGCACATCGCGCGCGTAGGCCCCGTCCGACACGACGACGGCACCGCGGATGGCGAGGTCCGCACGAGGGCTCATTCCTCCTCGATGGCGAAGTCCTGCGCGCCCTCCCAGAGGGTGAGCCGTCCGAGCTCCGCGAGCCGCTCATTGCCTTCGACGACCGTGGCGAAGTGATTCCCCGCGAGCTGGCCGACCTTGCTCGCGAAGAGGGTCGAACCGTAGGGAACGAGGATCTCCATCTCCGAGATGCCTCCGGGATAGACGAGGATCTGGCCGGGCGCGGGATGACTCGTGTGGTTCTCGTACTCGACGCCCAGGCGCTTTTCACCCATAGGCACCCAGGTCGCCTCGCCGCTCCAGCGCACGTGTAGCAGCTTGCTCCGTATCGGAAGGAGCCTGCGCATTGCGGTGGTCGTCTTCGGCGCCGCCTGCTCCTCGAGACGCGCCTGGAAGGTGAACGGGCCGGCGGTGATCCGGAGCATCCGCATCGCGGGCGTACGATACCGGCCGCTCATGGCGGCCCTTTCCACACACGTCCTGAACACGGCGACCGGGCGTCCGGCCGCGGGTGTCGCGGTCGCGCTTGAACGCGACGGGAACCTGGTGGCACGCGGCACGACCGATGCGGACGGCCGCATCAAAGAGCTCGCGCCGTCGCTCGCTCCCGGCCGCTACCAGCTCATCTTCGAGCTCGCCGGCGGCTTCTTCCGGCGCGTCGCGCTTGAGATCGAGATCGGGAGCGAGCCGAAGTACCATGTCCCGCTGCTCGTCACCCCCTTCGGGGTCACCAGCTACCGCGGATCGTGATGCGAATCGCGCGGGCAGACCTCGACGCCGTCTTCGAGCGGGCGCCGGGCGTCGCCGAGCGCGTGCGGGGTGACGATGCCGACGCGATCGTCGCGTCCGCGCGTGCCGCGCTCGAGCGGATGACCGAGGCCGAGCGCATCGCCGTGCTGAACGCGCATCCGCGGATCGGGGCTGCTGCGGAGTCGCTTTCTGCGGCATCTCGCCGCGAGCAGGGCGGCGACACCGGCACCGCGACGCATCAGCGGCTTCGGCATCTGAACGACCAGTACGAGCGCAAATTCGGCTTTCGTTTCGTCGCCTTCGTGCATGGGCGTTCGAAGGCCAAAATGATCCCACTGCTCGAGGAGCGACTGCGGCGCGCGAGAGCTCAGGAGCTCGCGACCGGTATCGATGAGTTCCTCGCGATCGCCCACGACCGCTTGCTGGGGATGCAACGGTGACGTCGACCGAGATCAGCTACGGCAAGGCGCGCGTCGTCTTTTACCGCCTGGCTGGCCGCAACGCCCCGCCGCTCGCGGCGTCCGTCGACATCGACGTGTTCGGCGAGCGCTTTCTCTCCGCGTACACCGAAGGCGATAACCGGAGTGTCGTCGCGACGGACACGATGAAGAACTTCGTCTACGCGATGGCCGCTGAGTACGCCGGAAACACGCTCCTCGGACTCTGTGCGTTCCTCGGCCGCAGGTTCCTCGTGACCTACCCGGTCATGGAAGCGCTCCGCGTCTCCGCACGCGAGGTGGCCCTCGACGCGGCCTCCGGAGAGCGCGGGCCGAGCGAGGTCCTCTTCCGTTCGACGAGGGCGGACGGCGCGCTCGCTCGAGTCGCACTCGAAGTCGACGCCGGCGAGCCCCGGGTGACCGGCGCGCAGAGCGGCTGGGAAGGCATGGTCCTGGTGAAGACCACCGGGAGCTCATTCGCCGCATTCGCCCGCGACGACTACACGACCCTCCCCGAGCTCATCGATCGGCCCTTGACGATCCACCTCGACGCGTACTGGCGTTACGCGGATCTGCGCGACGGGGTCGCCGAGGGCGTGGGTTTTCTGGGCCCGCGTGCGGTGCGGGACGAGATCGAGCGCACGTTCCATGAATTCAACAGCCGGTCGATACAGCACCTCGTGCACGAGATGGGGACCCGCTTGCTCGCAGCGCACCCACATCTCGCGGAGGTGGAGTTCGTCGCCGAGAACCACACCCCCGACCACGTGCGCGATGGCGCAAGCGGAGTGAAGGTGTTCGCGGAACCGCGTGGCACATTCGGCAAGATCGGCCTGGTCCTCCGACGCTGACAGCGTGATTACGGGCTTTCATCTCGAGCGTAGACTCGGACGGTAGCCAAATCGACAAAGCTCCGTGGTCCCGCACGCGTCCTGGTCATAACCGATCAACCGCTCGCGAACCTCATTGCCCTCACTCTCAACCACGGGATCTACGTGACGCGCACGGTAGGAACGGCGGAGGCGGGGCTCGACGAGCTTCGTGCGTGGCGCCCGCATCTCCTCTTGGTGGACATCGATCAGCAGCGCGCCGAATCGCTCGACTTCATCGGCCAGCGCATCGCGAATCGCCGGTTACCGACGATCGCGCTGACCGTACGAGGCGATCTCAAGACCAAGCTCGCCGCTTTCGATCATGGGGCCGACGACATCGTCACGGTGCCCTTCGCTCCGGAGGAGCTCCTGGCGCGCGTGCTCGCTCTCACGCGGCGCGCGTACGGAGATTCGGTCCCGTTCGCACCCGTGATCAAGGTGGCTGGCCTCGAGATCGACCTTCTCGAGCAACGCGTCAGGGCGGGAGCTTCAGATGTTCGCCTGACCTCACTGGAGCTTGCCCTTTTGTACTTGCTCGCTTCGAACCCTGGGCAGACCCTTGCTCGCGACGACATCCTCGACGCGGTGTGGGGTGCGGACTATGTCGCCGAGAGCAACGTCGTGGATCGTCACATTCGCAATCTCCGTAAAAAGCTCAGGGAAAACGGGCGGCACCCCCGCTTCATCGGTACCGTTCCCAGGAAGGGCTACCGGTTCCTGCCACGACGTGAACTTCTTCATGAGTCTGCTTCATGACTCATCGCAATAGGCGCGTACACCTGATGAGTGCGAGCAGAGAAAAGGGACCGGCCGGGGGATGAAGGACGAGCGGGACCGCGGGTCCTGATCGTCATGAGCGAGTCCATCAGCAATCTCGTCGCGGTCACGCTCCAGCACGGGCGCTACGAGTCGAGACGAACCATCGATGCGGCAGAGTGCCGCAAGCTGATCCGGGAGTGGCAGCCGCAGCTCGCTTTCATCGACCTCGACATCTACCCAAATTTCATCGACGTGTTCCACCACGAGCAGGCGGTGGTTCCGATCCCGATCCTCGCGTTCACCAGAAAGCGCGACACCGCCCTCAAGATGAGCGCGTTCGAGCGCGGCGTCGACGACATCATCGAGGTGCCGTTCACGCTCGATGAGATCGTCGCACGGCCATACGCGCTCATGCGACGCGTCCACCACATCGACGTGCCCCTCGTACCCAAGATCAGGCTGGACGGCCTCGAGGTCGACCTCATCGAGCAGCGGGTCCGCGTCGGCGGTAGGGAGCTATCGCTCACACCGATCCAACAGACCCTGCTCTACCTGCTCGCGGCGAACGCGGGCGACGTGCTGAGCCGCGAGGAGCTCCTGACAAGCATCTGGGGCGGCGAGTTCGAGATCGAGAGCAACGTCGTCGACCGTCACATCCGCGAGCTGCGGGTGAAGCTTGGCGATGACTGGCGCACGCCGCAGTTCATCGAGACAATGGCCGGGAAGGGCTACCGATTTAAGTCGCAGGCCGCAGCGGATCGCGGCGGCGAAGCGGCGAAGTGAAGTTGCATCGCCGCTAAAGCCCGCGCGCCGTATGACCATCGGAAATGACATGTGCCGCTCTGGAGTGTTAAACGTGGAACGCACCGCGGGGGCGGTGCTCGTCGCACCAGGCTGAGAACGCGTCGCGGGGAGGCGAGCCAACTGTCCACACGGAGCATCGTCCATTGGGAATGCCACGCCGCTGAGCATCGGGCCCTCCGGTCTCGCCACGGAAACGGGGGGCTCACGATCCACGACGGCGCCTGGGCCTACTGCGACGGTGCGGGCTCGGACGACGCGCATCGCTGGTCCGCGACCGGTGGTGTGCCGCTCGAATCGCTCGTGCGCTGGACGGCGCCCAACGGCGCGCCCGCGGAAGTGCACGCCGCGGCGCCTGTGAACGGTGGCGGGCGGACAGCGCAGTTTGCGGCCGCGCCGACGAATGGGACTGCGGCGAAGACCACGAGGAAGACGCCCGGAGTCCCCCGCATCTAGCGAGGTCGAGCCCTCCGCGCACGGGCATGGCCGGCATCATCCGCTTCGACTCGGTAGCCTCCTCACCGGAGGAGCGCGGCGTGGAATATCAGCTCCGGCACTACCACATCCGCCCGGGCCACATGGACGCGTTCATCGATGCCTGGCTGCGCGGCGTCTATCCGCTGCGACGCAAGTTCGGATTCAACTTCGCCGGCGCGTGGCGGGTCGAAGGCGCGGATGAGTTTGTGTGGATCATGGGCTACGACGGCGCGGACGGATTCGCGGCGGCCGACAGCCGCTACTACGCTTCCGATGAACGAAAGAGGCTATCGCCCGATCCGGCGCAGTACATCGAGACTCCCATCCAGCGGATGATGCGGAACGTGCTACCGGCGGACTGACGTCCGCGCCGGGCCGGCAGCCTGTCGGGTCGGTATCTCGAGTGGATCGATCTCGCCCAGGTGCAGCAGATTGCTGGTGCGAGGCGATCGCGCGGCCATATCCTCGCCGGCACGCGCGACGACGGGGAGGTCGAGCGATGTCTGACATGAGCCGCAACGAATACCTTCGCGGAGCGATGGCAGCCGGGGCGGCGTCCTTCGCAGAGTCATTGACCGGCGAACGAGCTCCAGCGGAGGGATCGGCCACTGCGCAGGCGCTCGGTCATGTGCAGCGTCTCGTCGACGCCGCGAGCGACCGCCTGACCGGTGCGCTCGCCGATGCCGGGCAGATCGAGAGCGAGGTGGTCACTGCCCTTCATACGATTCGCGCTCGGGCGCTCGCCGTCGCGGCGCAGGTGGACGCGGCCCTGCCGCTCGGCTAACTTCAGCGGCGCGAGCGGATCGGCGAACGTCGCGGTCCCGACCTGCACCGACGACGCGCCGGCCATCAGGAACTCGAGCGCGTCCTGGGCGCTCGTCACGCCCCCCGCGCCGATCACCGGGATCGAGACCGCCTGCGCTATTTGGTAGGTGATGTGGACCGCGATCGGGCGGATCGCCGGCCCCGAAAGTCCGCCGCTCCCGGTGCCGAGCATCGGGCGCCGGCGCTTGGTGTCGATGCGCATCCCGAGCACGGTATTGATCGCCGTGAGGCCGTCGGCGCCCGCTTCTTCGCACGCGCGCGCGACCGCGACCACGTCAGGCGCGTTCGGGGTCAGCTTCACGATTACCGGGAGGTCCGTTTCCGCTTTCACCGCCCGAGTCACGTCGGCGGCCAGGTCCGGATCGCAGCCGAACAGCATCCCGCCCTTCACGTTCGGGCAGGACACGTTGAGCTCGTACGCGACGACACCGGGAGTGCCCGTCATCTCGTGCACCACGTACACGTAGTCCTCGACGCTGTAGCCCGCGACGTTGACGATCACGGGGACGCCGAGCTCAGCCCACGCCTTGCCGTATCTGCGCGCGACCTCGACGGCACCGGGATTCTCCAGGCCGATCGAGTTGAGGATGCCCGAGGGCGTCTCGGCGATGCGGTACTGCGGGTTGCCCGGTCGCGGGTTCGGGGTCGTTCCCTTGTTCACGATCGCGCCGAGCCTTGAGACGTCGATGAGCTCGGCATATTCGACACCCTGTCCGAACGTGCCGGACGCCGTCATCACCGGATTCTTCAGACGAAGACCGCGCGCTGCCTGAACATTGAGATCGACTCCGAACTCGGGATAGCGCGCAGCCGTCGCAGCGCGGGGGTCTCCCTCGCTCGGCCCCTCGTGGGATCGTGATGTTCGGCGCGCTGGGGGCCGCTCGCTCGGAAGACCCCCATGCTGCTCCTCGGTTTCGAGCGCATCCCGAAGTCGTGTTCCGAGTTCGCTAGGCGCGCGGTCATCGTCCGGTTCACCCGTGGCCGCCTCTGTGATGTTCGCGGCGTCAAGTTCGGCGAGCTCAGTCAGATCCTCTTGCTCCTCGCCGTTGGCCGCATCCTCCAATGACTCTTCGATCGATTTGCTGACGTCGATCGAGCGCTCGACTTTCTTTCGGAAACGGCGCCAGGGCATCAGGCGAGGATCCCCACGGTCGCGGGCTCGCCCTGCTCGAAGGCGATGTCGCCCAGCGCGAAGACCGGCCCCTCACGGCAAACGCGCGCGTTGCCCTGCGCGGTCACGACGACGCACGCGCGGCACACGCCCATCGCGCACCCCATGTGCTGCTCTACCGCGATCTGCGCGTCGAGGAGCGGACGCCGGCCCGTATAAGCCGACGACGCGGCGTCCGCCAGGTCGCGCAGGCGCCCGAGCGCCGCGAGCATCGGCCACGGACCGCACGCGCACAGCTGATCGGCCCACTCGAGCAGCGGGCCGATCGCGTCCGTGACCCGTCCGGCGATCCCGAACGATCCGTCCTCCGTGGTGGTGATGTATTCGACCGTCGCAGGAAGCAGGTCGCTGGGCCAGAGGTGCGCCACGGATCGGCCGCCCATCAGCAGCGTGACACTGCGTCGCGCGGATTCCTGTTCGGCGAGCACGCGCATCGGCGCGATACCGGTGCCGCCGGCGACAAGAAGGAGGTTCCGCGTCGACCGGTGTACGACGAACGCCGTCCCGAGCGGACCGAGCAGATCCAGCGGGTCGCCCGCACGGCGTGCCGCGATCCATTCGCCGCCGGCGCCGAGCGGCTTCACGATGAGCTCGATCTCACCCGCCCCGCGGTCGATGCGGTTGAACGAATAGGGGCGGCGCAGGAGCGGCTCGAACGACGAACCGGGACGCACGTGGACGAACTGCCCGGCGCGGGCCTGTTCGGCGATCTCGGGGGCCGAGATCTGCAGCACCGTCCCGAGCCGACCAATCTCGGTCGAGTCGATGACGCGGCCCTGCGCAAGGATCACAACGGTATCCCCACGGCGAAGGTATAGCCGTCCGGATCTTCGAGTACGCAGTCGCGCCAGCCGTGCGGCCAGTCGCGCGTCGCCACGAGGACGGTAAATCCAGCCTCGCGCGCGCGACGCTCCGCGGCCTCCGGTTCGATGCCGAGGATGCGGATTTCGGCGCCGAGGCCGCGCTCTGCCGGATCCTTAAGCCGGGACGCCCAGGGCATCCGCTCGTACGTGTGATCGGCATGGAGCTGCAGACGGACTCCCTGACCCTCGAGCGCCGCGAAGTCGTCGTCCGAATGCAGCGCCGTCAGGCCCAGCACCTGTGTGTAAAAAGGCAGGCTACGCGCGACGTCCCGGACGATGAGATTGACGCTGAGACCACCAAGCGTGCGGCCGTACTCCGCCGCGGTCATCCATGGCTGCGTCTTGCGCTTCCTCATGCGGTCACCACGATGCGCTCCGTCGTGCGCATACCTACGGCCCAGAGCGGTAAGGTGACCAGGATCATCGCGGCGCCGACGAGCAATGCCGGCGAGGCCCCGTTCGCCGCGAGCACGCCTCCTCCCAGTGCTCCGACGGCCGCACCGAAGTCCTGCCACGTGTGCAGTGCCGCGAGGATGCGGGGCCGATCGCGTGCGGAAGTCCGCCGCGCGACCACGTACTCGACCGCGATGGTCGCGGTGAGCCCGTTGACGAACGCGCTGCCGCCAAGCAACACGAAGAGCACCGGACCCTGCGGCAGCGCCAGCAGCGCGATCGAGAGGCAGGAGATCGCCGTGGAGACGCCGAAGGACAGATGCGCCGAGCGGTCCGAGAGCCTGCCCGCGATCGGCGTCCACGCGACCTGCGCGACGCGCTGGGTGAGGGCGAACGCTGCCGCGATGAAGGTCGCCGGCACGACGAACGAGAGGACCGGCGCACCCTGCCCGAAGAGCTCGTCGACTCGGAAGCCGCCTACGGCGACAAGAACGCCGGCGTAGATCGCGAGCTCGAGCGACGCGGCGACGAAGAGGGCGATGAGCCGCGGCTCCCAGACGGACGCGGCCGCAACCTCGGTCTCGACGAAGCGGACCCCGCGCCTCCAGCCGGAAACGATCCAGGCCGGCCCGAGGCCGCCGACGACCGTGATCGCGGCCGCGCCAAGACACGCGCCGGCCCACCCCACGCTCTCGATCGCGAACGGCGCATACACCGCGCCGGCGAGGTAACCCACGCCCCAGATCGCCCGGGTGTTTCCGATCATGCGACCGGCGTGCCCCTGCGCATCATCGATCGCCGCGAGGAACGAGCCAAGACGCAGCAGCGAGTACGAAAAGCCCCAGAGAAGCCGCCCCGCGACGAACACCGCAAGCCATGCCGGTACGGCGTACGCCGCGGTAGAGAGCGCGCCGATCGCGAGGGCCACCACGACGAGCGCGCCGGCCGGGAAGCGCTCGTACAGACGCGCCGCGAGCGGGTTTGTCACCAGGCGCACCCAGCGGTTTGCGGACAGGATCACGCCAACGACCGGTCGCGAAATCCCGAGCCGCGCGGCGCTGACCGGCAGCACGGTGTAGAGGAGAGTGTCGCCGACAAGCGATGCAGCGACGACCAGCGCCGCGGCGATCGCCGGCGCGCCGGATCGCTCCACCCAAGGTCGCGGCGTGCTCACAGGGGCGTCAGCCGCCACACCTCTGGGTTTGTCGTGAGGTCGGCCGAGGTGCGCCACAGCAATCCGCGACGGAAGGCGAGCGCGATCCGCGCCGCGGGACCATCGCGCACAGCGCCGCCCGCGGCGTCGATGAGCCGCACACCACCGGAGCACACCGTGGCGACGTCTTTTGCCGTCGCGCCGATCAGGATGCAGCCGGTCTCGGCGCGCGCCGTGCGCGGCTGTCCGCCGCTCACCGAGATGAGCTCGATCTCGGTCGGCGGACGCACGGTCCCGAATCCGCGCACCCAGCCCACGGCGTCGGCGAAGCTCACCACGTAGCCGCCCACGTCGGCGCCTCGCGAGCCGAGCTGACGCAATCGACCGTCATAGAGCTGCAGCTCCTGCTTCGCGCGATCGGCGCTGAACGTCGCCACTGCGACACGTCCCGCATCATCTATGTCGAAGTAGGCCGGCTTGTCCGTGGTCAGCACGGTGCGTCGCGGACCGTTCGGGCCCAGAAGGATGATCTCGTGCGGACCGAAGAGACCGGCGGCGTGGAGCCACACGACATCGCGGCCGTTCGTTCTGGCGTATGGCCACGGATTCCATGTGTCGCCACCTTTAAGGCCGGTCAGGTCGATTTCGTCGAGTGTCTCCGTCTGCGCGGGATCGCGCCAGGGCACGCGCAGGAGGCTGACGTGAGCGTCGCCGGCGCCGAGGTCCTCGGTCTCGCGAAGCAGCACGACCGCGTCGCCCACGTCTTCGATGAGGAGCTCGGTCTCCCCGAGCTGGCGGAGCTCGCGGGTCTCGCCACTCCGGAGATCGATCGCCCGCGCCTCGTAGGTGAGACCGGCGGCGCTCGAGCGGCGGAGCACGCCGACGAACACGTCGCGATCGACCGCGACCTGCAACAGCTCGCAGGCGGGAAGCGCGCCGGGGATGGTCCGCGCATCGCAGTCGGGAAAGCTGACGGTCCGCTCGACGCCGGGCGTGGCGAGCTGCGACGAAGGCGACGTGGTGAGACGTGGTGGCGCGGTCCGAGACGCGTCAGAGGGCGTGACGCACGCCCCAAGGAGGAGGGCGACCAGCGCGAGGCGCTTCACCTCAGTCCGCCGCTGCGGTCACCGGCTCTTGCGCACGGTACTCGGCGAGCGGAGCGACGGTGTGCGTCACTGCGCTTGCGCGGAGCGCGGTGACGACCGCCAGGGCGGTGTCGAGTGACGTCAGACAGGGCACGCGCGCCTCGACCGCGGCGCGGCGGATGAGGAAGCCGTCGCGGTCGACCGTCTTGCCGAGCGTCGGCGTGTTGATGACGGCGACGCACTCCCCGGACCGGATCAGGGTCAGGATGTCCTGGCTGCCCTCGGCGAGCTTGCGCACCTCGGTGACGTCGATGCCCACCGAGCGAACCAGCGCGGCGGTGCCCGCCGTAGCGACGATCTCGTACCCGAGCCAGTGGAAGCCCTCGATGATCGGCACGACCTCGGCCTTGTCCTTGTCTGCGACGGTGACGAGCACTTTCCCGCTCCGCGCAGGCGCGAGGCCGGCGGCGACGAGCGCCTTCCAGAGCGCCGGCGCGAACGTGCGGTCGACACCGATCACCTCGCCGGTGCTCTTCATCTCCGGTCCGAGATACGTGTCGACGTCGAGCAGCTTCGCCATGGAGAACACCGGGGCCTTAAGCCCACCGAGCGAACCAGCGCGGCGGTGCCCGCCGTAGCGACGATCTCGTACCCGAGCCAGTGGAAGCCCTCGATGATCGGCACGACCTCGGCCTTGTCCTTGTCTGCGACGGTGACGAGCACTTTCCCGCTCCGCGCAGGCGCGAGGCCGGCGGCGACGAGCGCCTTCCAGAGCGCTGGCGCGAACGTGCGGTCGACACCCATCACCTCGCCGGTGCTCTTCATCTCCGGTCCGAGATACGTGTCGACGTCGAGCAGCTTCGCCATGGAGAACACCGGGGCCTTAAGGGCGACGAGCGAACCTTCGGGCCAGAGCCCGTCGTCGCGGGCGTAGCCCTGGTCCGCGAGCGTCGACCCGAGCGCGACGGCCACGGCGAGCGACACGAGCGGGACACCCGTGACCTTTGTGAGGAACGGCACGGTCCGGCTCGCGCGGGGATTCACCTCGAGGACCCAGACCCTCCCGCTCTCCACGATGAACTGGATATTGAGAAGGCCCTTCACCGGAAGAGCGGCGGCGATGCGCCGCGTAAGCTCGACGATCTCGTCGCGCTCCGCCGGCAGGAGATTCTGAGCGGGATAGACCGCGTAGCTGTCGCCGGAGTGGACGCCCGCGCGCTCGATGTGCTCCATGATCCCGGCCACAAGCGTGTCACGGCCGTCGCTGACCGCGTCGAGCTCGACCTCCTTACCCCGCAGGTACTTGTCCACGAGTACGCGACCGGTCCCTGCCTCGAGCGCCGAACGAAAATAGCGCGCCAGGTCGTCGGGCCCGTACGCGATCTCCATCCCGCGCCCGCCCAGGACATAGCTCGGGCGAACGAGGACGGGGTAGCCGACCTTTTTCGCCACGCCGAGCGCTTCCGCAGGCGACTCCGCGGTGCCGCCCGGCGGTTGCGGGATACCAAGAGCATCGGCGAAGTCGTGGAACCGGCGGCGGTCTTCGGCAAGCGCGATGGCGTCCGCCGACGTCCCGGCGATCTCGCCGCCCATCGCGGCGATGCGGTCCGCGAGATTCAGCGCCGTCTGCCCACCGAACTGCGCCAGCACCGGTACCGGAGTGCCCTCGTTCTCGAGGACGGCGGCGATGGACTCTTCATCGAGTGGATCGAAGTAGAGCCGGGCGGACGCGTCGAAGTCGGTGGAGACCGTCTCGGGATTGCTGTTCACCATGATCGGCGCGATGCCCCGATCCCGTAGGGCGCCCGCCGACTGCACGCAACAGCAGTCGAATTCGATGCCCTGCCCGATGCGGATGGGTCCGGACCCGAGAATGACCGCCTTCGGGCCGGGAAGGGGCGCTGCCTCGTTCTCCTGCTCGTACGTCGAGTAGAAGTACGGCGTGACCGCCTCGAACTCAGCGGCGCACGTGTCGACCATCTTGTAGACGGGGCGGATCCCCCACTGTGTCCGCAGGCGGCGCACGTCCTCCGAGAGCATTCCAGTCAGCGTGGCGATGTCCGCATCGGAGAAGCCGAGACGCTTCGCGGTGCGGAGGAGCGCGGGTGTCGGCGTCCTGCCCTGCAGCTCGTCCTCTGCGAAGCGAACGATGCGCGCGATCTTCCGCAGGAACCATCGGTCGATGCGGGTCCGGTCGTGGATCGCATCGACCGGCGCGCCTCGCCGGAGCGCGGCGAAAAGACGCCAGAGTCGATCGTCCGTCGGGGCGCCGGAGAGGAACTTGTCGATGAACTCGGTCGGGTCGGCGCTCGATACCCAGGATGGCGCTTCCCAGAGAAGACCCTGCCCCTTCACCTCGAGCGAGCGAAGTGCCTTCTGCAACGCGGCCTCGAAGCTGCGATCGATCGCCATCACCTCGCCAGTCGCCTTCATCTGCGTGCCGAGACTCCGGTCCGCGGCCGCGAACTTGTCGAACGGCCACCGCGGGATCTTCACCACGACGTAATCGAGCGCGGGTTCGAAGGCCGCGGTCGTCTTCTTAGTCACCGCATTCGGGATCTCATCGAGACGCTTCCCGATGGCGATCTTAGCTGCGACCCGCGCGATCGGATATCCGGTCGCCTTCGATGCCAGCGCGGAGCTGCGCGATACGCGCGGGTTCACCTCGATCACGAAGTACGGGACTTGCGCGTCGGGGTCGTCCGTGGGCGCGCGATCGGGATGCAGCGCGAACTGGACATTGCAACCGCCCTCGATGCCGAGGGCGCGAATGATCCTGAGGGCCGCCGAGCGGAGCATCTGGTATTCCTTGTCGGTCAGCGTCTGCGAGGGCGCGACCACGATCGAGTCGCCGGTGTGCACGCCCATGGGATCGAGGTTCTCCATGTTGCACACGGTGATGCAGGTGTCCGCGCTGTCCCGCATCACCTCGTACTCGATCTCCTTCCAGCCGGCGAGCGAGCGCTCCACGAGGACCTGACCGATCGGCGACGCCGCCACGCCACGACCCACTCGCACCGCGAGCTCCTCGGGGTCGCCGGCCACCCCGCCGCCGGTACCACCGAGCGTGAAGGCCGGACGGACGACGAGCGGATAACCGATCCGGTCTGCGAACGCCAGCGCTTCCTCGGTGCTGTGCGCGGTGGCCGACTCCGGCACCGGTTCGCCAATGGATAGCAGGAGCTGCTTGAACGCTTCGCGGTCCTCGGCCTGCTGGATCGCGGAGAGCGGCGTGCCCAGGAGGCGGACGCCGTATCGCTCGAGCACGCCGGATTCCGCGAGAGCGACGGCGAGGTTGAGGCCGGTCTGCCCGCCCAGCGTCGCGAGGAGACCGCTCGGACGCTCCCTGGCGATCACCCGCTCGAGGACCTCGACGGTGAGCGGCTCGAGGTATGTGACGTCGGCGACGCCGGGGTCGGTCATGATCGTCGCCGGGTTCGAGTTCACGAGGACCGTTTCGATGCCTTCCTCGCGCAGCGCACGGCAAGCCTGCGTGCCGGCGTAGTCGAACTCGGCCGCTTGCCCGATGAGGATCGGGCCCGAGCCGATGATCAGCACCTTCATAGATCGAGCCACCCGCCGCCCACCGAGACGCATCGCCCGCCCACGCGAACAGCGGTGATCGCGGCGCCGGCTCGATCGACCTCGATGTCAAGAATGCTCGGGCGACCGATCTCGAAGCCCTGCTCGCTTCGGATGCGCGTAGTGGGCGCGCCCTGCACCAGCTCGTGAACCACGAGATACGCGCCGAGCGGGCCCTGCGCCGATCCGGTCGCAGGGTCTTCGCCGATGCCGAGGCCCTGGTCAAACATCCGGCCATGCACCTGCGAGCCCGAGCGTTCACCGCTCACCGCGAAGACGTAGACGTTCGCGCGCAGGGCGCTCGGGCGCTGCGCGCGCCGAACGGCTTTGAGATTCGCGAGCGGCACGAACAGGAAGGGGAGTCCCGACGAGCCGACCTGCATCGGCACGTCGCTGCGCACCTCTTCGACGGCGAGCGACAATGCCTCCGCGGCCGCTTGCCGCGTGACGGTGGCGCCGGTGAACGAGGGCAGCGGCTGGTCCATCTGCACGAAACCCGCAAGCGACGTGACGCGAATGGTGCCCACGCCTTCCTCGAGCCACATCGTGCCGTCGCGGCCGGCGGCGAGCACGTAGGCCGCGCCGATGGTGGGATGACCTGCGAAGGGCAGCTCGGTGTCGGGGGTGAAGATGCGCAGCCGGTGATCCGCGCCTTTGGACGTGGGCGGCAGGACGAAGGTCGTCTCAGAGAGATGAAGCTCCTTCGCGATCGCCTGCATCGTGCCGTCGTCGATCCCACCGCCATTGGTGAATACAGCTAGTGGATTCCCGCCGAGGGGACGATCCGTGAAGACGTCGACGAGCTGGTACTCGCGCCGCGTCACTTGCGAGCGACCGCGTCGCGGACATCGTCCATGAACGCGTCGAAGACCGGCTCGTTGTCGTGTGGTCCGGGAGCGCCCTCGGGATGGTACTGAAACGTCCGGATCGGAAGCCTGTCGTGCACGAGCCCCTCGACCGAACCGTCGTTGAGGTTACGCGACGACACGCGGAAACCAGAGTCCCGTGGGATCGACGACTCGTCCACCTGAAACTCGTGGTTCTGGGAGGTGATCGCGACCTTCCCCGTGCGCAGGTCCTGAACGGGATGGTTCGCCCCGTGATGGCCGAACGGCAGGCGCGAGGTCGACGCGCCAATGGCCCGAGCGACAAGCTGGTGGCCGAGGCAGATGCCGAGGATCGGGAGCGGGCGCGACGTCCCGCGCGCCGCGGCCGCATCCAGGAGCGTCCGCGTGGTGGCGGCGATCTGCGGGATGGCGGCCGGATCGCCCGGTCCGTTGGAGATGACGATTCCGTCGGGCGACCACGAGAGGATGTCGCGGGCCGTCGAGGTCGCCGGGAAAATCTTCACCGTCGCGCCTCGCCGCACGAGGCACCGGACCTGGTTCTCCTTCACGCCCGTGTCGAGGAGCGCGACTTTGGGTCCGCTCCCGGTCTGGCGCGCGAGCCCCGTCGCTTCGACGACGAGCGGCTTCGCCGCGAGGGGAGCGCTCGCCTGCGCCTTGGCGACGGCCTCCCGCGCGATGTCCGGGTCCTGCGAGCGATGCGGCGGTACCTGCAGGATCGCGCCGCGCAGCGTGCCTCTCGCGCGAAGGCGCCGGACGAGCGCGCGGGTGTCGATGCCCGCGAGACCCGGAACGCCGTAGGAGCGCAGGTACGCATCGAGATCGATGGTCCCTTCGCGGCACGTAGATACGAGCTCGCGGACCAGGAGCGCTTCGACCCATGGCCGGCGGCTCTCGGCCGCCCGATCGAACGTCCCGTAGTTGCCGATGAGCGGATAGGTCAGGACGACGATCTGTCCGTTGTATGAAGCGTCGGACGCGATCTCCTGATATCCGGTCATCGCCGTGTTGAATACGACCTCACCCGTCGCAGGGGAGCCGTCACCGAAGGCCTCTCCCCACCACGTCGAGCCGTCTTCCAGCCCGAGGACCGCCGCCCTGCTCATGGATGCATAACTATACGTTCCTGATGCATAAAGATGCAACTGTCCCTCGAGGTCAGCGACGGCTGATCGCTTCGGCGACACCGACAACTCCTTCGTAGCGAACTTCCCCCGCAACCACCGTCGCAACGACCCGCCCTATCAGCGTTCGCCCAATCAGCGGAGTGTTCTTTCCTTTTGACGCGAGCTCATCGGCTCGCGGCATCCACTCGGCGTCGCGGTCGATGACGACCCAATCGCCCTCGGGTCGGTCGATCCCGAGGGCGCGCGCGGGTCCGGTCGTGAGCGCGTCGATCACCGTCTCAAGCGGGGCCCACCCCGCGCGGACGCCGCCCAGGACGAGCGCCAGCGCGGACTCGAGGCCCGAGATGCCGAACGCGGCCTGATCGAACTCAACGTCCTTCTTGACGGACGAGTGCGGAGCGTGGTCGGTGGCGATCGCGTCGACCGTCCTGTCCTCCAGCCCGGCCCAGAGCGCTCGTACATCGGCGCGCGTCCGAAGCGGCGGGTTCACCTTCGTCGACGAGTCGTACGGCACGCCCCGCGGTGCCCGGTCCTCGCCTTCCCATGCGAACGCCCGCGATCCCGCGACCCACTCGTCGGTCATCGCGAGGTGATGCGGCGTCACGTCGCACGTGACCGATTCACCGTCTGCCTTCGCGTGGCGCACGAGCTCGACCGAGCCGGCCGTCGAGAGATGCGTCAGATGCAGGCGCGCGCCAGCGAGCCTCGCGAGCGCGAGGTCGCGCGCGACCGCAGCCTCCTCGGCGGCAGCGGGCATGCCCGGCAGGCCGAGACGCGCCGAGACCGAGCCCTCGTGCATAACGCCCTTCGCCGAGAGCGCGAGATCTTGCGCGTGCTCGATGATCGGACGCCCGGAAGCCCTCGCGTATTCGAGCGCGCTGCGGAAGAGACGCGCATCCTCCACCGGGGATCCGTCGTCGGAGAAGGCGACCGCGCCCGCCTGGGCGAGCTCGACCATGTCCGCGAGCTCGCGGCCCTTGCGCCCGCGGGTGATCGCGGCCACGAAAAGCACGCGCGCGCCCCCGACGTCGTGTCCGCGACCGATCAGCTCCTTGAGCAGGCCCGGCGAATCGACCGCGGGCTCCGTGTTCGGCATCGCGCAGATGGTCGTGAAGCCGCCGCGGAGCGCAGCCCTGCGACCCGTCTCGATCGTCTCCGAATCCTCGAATCCCGGCTCTCGCAGATGGGTGTGCAGATCGACGAAGCCCGGGACCACGAGGTAGCCCTTCGCCTCGAACACGCGGCGGTCGAAGCTCACCCGCGCTCCTCGAGGGGGGCGGCGGCGGCGGGGACTCCCGAAGGGGTAGAGGCCCCCGCAAGCAAGTAGAGCAGCGCCATTCGCACGGCAACACCGTTCGTCACCTGCGTCTCGATCAGCGAACGGCTGCCGTGCGCGACGGCCGCATCGATCTCGATCCCCTCATTCATCGGGCCGGGGTGCATCACCGGCGCGCCCGGCCGCATGCGCCCGACCCGGTCCAGGGAGAGTCCCCACACGCGGCTGTACTCGCGAAGCGACGGCAGCAGTCCGGACTCCTGTCGCTCCCGCTGCAGTCGAAGGGCGATGACCGCGTCTGCCCCATCGAGTGCACGATCCAGCAGAGGCTCGTACGTGACGCCCGCCGGCAGCTGTCCGCAGCGCCATGCGGCCGGGACGAGCGTCGGCGGACCCGAGAGCGTCACGCGCGCGCCGAGCGGGACGAGCGTATTGATGTCGGACCTGGCGACGCGGCTATGGAGGATGTCGCCGACGATCACCACGCGCTTGCCGCCGAGCTCGCCCAGGGCATCGCGAAGGGTGTAGGCGTCGAGGAGGCCCTGCGTGGGATGGGCGTGCCACCCGTCGCCCGCGTTGATGACGGCCGATTCGGTGCGCTGGGCGACGAAATACGGCGCGCCCGAAGAGCTGTGGCGCATCACGACCACGTCGCCGCCCAGGGCTTGCAGCGTGCGCACGGTGTCGAGCAGCGACTCGCCCTTCTCGACCGACGAGCCGGTGGCGGTGATGTTCACGACGTCGGCGGAGAGCGCCTTTGCCGCGAGCTCGAACGACACGCGCGTGCGCGTCGAGACCTCTGCGAAGAACAGGATCACCGTCCGCCCACGGAGCGCGGGCGCGCGGCGGATCGGCCGCGACAGGATCTCGACCATTGCTCGCGTTTGATCGAGCACCGTCTCGATCTCCTCAAGCGACCAATCGTCGGTGTCGAGCACGTGACGCCTTCCCCACGGGCTGCGCCCGGCTACCGGATTTCGCGGCGGCTTTGCCCCTGCCACCCCGGTCTTAGACGCGCTCACGGACAGCCACTTCCACGTCGTCGCGACCATCGACCTCTGTGAGATGGACGCGCACGTCATCCTCGGGCGACGTGGGTATGTTCTTTCCGACGAAGTCGGCGCGGATCGGAAGCTCGCGGTGACCACGGTCCACGAGGACGGCGAGTCGGATCGCGCGCGGGCGTCCGTAATCGACGAGCGCATCCATCGCCGCGCGGACGGTGCGGCCGGTGAAGAGGACGTCGTCGACGAGGACGACGACGCGGTCGTCGACGGAGAACGGGATCTCCGACTCACGCACCACCGGCGCGTAGCCGATGCGCGTCAGGTCGTCGCGGTAGAGCGTGATATCGATCGCGCCGAGAGGAAGATCGACGCCTTCGTTCGCGCGTATGGCCTCACGGATCCGCGAGGCGAGCGCGTCGCCACGCGCGCGGATGCCGACGATCGCGAGAAGGGAAAGATCGCGCTCACGCTCGACGATCTCGTGCGCGATCCTGGTAATGGCGCGGCGGACGTCGTCGCGCGAGAGCAGCGTGGTCGTCTGGCGCTCCCTTCCCGGCCTCGCAGGACCGGTCGTTAAAGGCGGTGGCGCTCCGAGAAGTATAGGTACCGTAAGCCACGTGCGCATCGCTCTGGCGGTCCTGTGCGTGATCCTCTTGGGCGCGGTCGCGGTGACGCTCTCGGACGCGGCCGGCATCAGGAAGCTTGCACCCGCGGCCGGTCCGACCTCGATGCCGTACTACACGGCGATCCCCGCGATCGCGACCATCCCTCCGGACGTCGGCGAGCGCGGCGCTCGAACCTATGCGCGTCTCTGGGGCCAGTTCTTCGTGCCGCTCGAAGGTGCGGACGTCCCCGAGGATCCGGCGCTCATGCCGGGCGCGCCGCGCGACTATCGCGCCGGCATCCATGAAGGGATCGACTTCCCCGCCCCACCAGGAACGGCAGTGCTCGCGGCGGCGACCGGTAGGGTCGTTCGTGTCGATCTGAGCTTCCTCGATTGGACACGGGAGCAGCAGGAGATCGCGCTGTACGAGGCGTTGACGCTGGGCTACACGCCCGCCGCGACGCTCGATCGCATCCGCGGGCGCCAGGTGTGGATCGATCACGGCAACGGAGTGGTGACGCGTTACGCGCATCTCTCCGCGGTCGAGCGGTTAAGTGTCGGTCAGCTCGTCGAAGCGAGAACACCGATCGGCGCGGTCGGCAGCTCCGGTTACCCGCAAGGGGGACCTCACCTGCACTTCGAATTGCGCGTAGGCGAGGACTACTACGGTGACGGGCTCAGCGGTGACGCGCTGGTTCGCGCGGTCTCGCGGCTATTCCGTTAGCTTGCGGAGTTACCCGCACCGTCGAGAACGCATCCCGCGCAGAGGCGCTGATCCCTTTCGCGAGAGATGTCCCCCGTCCGGCCGCAGCCGTCGCAGCGTCCTTCCTCCGGCTTCCGCCCGACGACCTTGTCGGCGAGCCGGACCCACCCCGTGACCGCGCGCTCGGACTCCCGGTCGATCAAGGATTAAGTGGGCTCGCATATGTGGTGCCAAAGCGGCCAGGCGGGCGGTATCAGATCCCGCTGTTACGAGGGCGTTGTCTAGCGGAGGCCGGTCCGCCGCGCGCGGAGCGCGGCTTCGAGAACGACCTCGACCGATTCGGAAGCGACCGGTGCGGGCACAGCGCGGAAGATTCCGATCTCGGTGACCTTGTCCTTCTCGGGCGCGTCGTACCACCACGACAGGTGACTGATCTCGCACATGTAGACGTACGCGGTAGTGCTCTTCGGCGTGAGGTAACGGATGGCGCCAAGAAGATCGAGCCGGGGCGGAACGATCCGCGCGGAGTCCCAAAGCTCGCGCTTGGCGACCTCGAGGATGGTCTCACCAGCCTTGCGCCCGCTGGTCGGAAAGTGCCAGCCTGCGGCGTCCGGTTTGCGGATCCACACGGTGAGATCGCCATAAAAGGGAACGATCATCGCGAGCTGAGCGGAGGCCGGCGGGTACTCACGGAAGGTGTTGTCTCTGCGCGAAACGAACGTGTGCTCGGCCACTGCGTCGCACACTAAGCAGGGGAAGAAGCGAGCGTCAATAGCACGGCGGATTCGAGAGTGCGTAACGACGCCGGTTTGACCGCCTAGGAGCGCAGGATCTCGGCGAGTCGAAAGGGATCTGCCGCGACGACGCTCGCCGCGTACAGCTCCATCCCACCGATGTCGCTCGTCTTGTTGGCGGGGTCGCCGCGGTCGACGAGACGCGCGTGCGGTGGAAAGCGGCGCCAGTCGTTGCCGTCGGCCGACAGCGGAGGAAGCAGGAGCGCGAGGTTGTACGAGACGACGCCGTGCGCGCGGTATGCGGCGATCGCCCGTGCGATCGCGCCCGCGAGCGCGCTCTCGTCCTCGCCCGGCCGCCCAAGGATGACGACCTCGCTCTCCTTCACCGGCACGAGTGACGCAAACATGCGCGCGCCGTCGCGTTCGTCGCCGAGTTTCAGCGCCTCGTGCACGCGCCAGAGGTCGTCGAAGTAATCGCGGGCGTGCTGCTCGTCGTAGCCGAGCGAAAGCCGACGGAGGAGCTCGACACGCGGGTAGTGCATGCCTCTGGTCACCGTCATCTGCATGTGGCCGTGCACGATCGAGCCGCCGGCGCGCCAGAGGCAGTTCCAGATCAAGAAGTAGTACTTCGCAGTCGGATCCTCCTCGTTCGCGGCCTGGGCCCAGCGGCGCGCCGTGAGCAGTCGGTCGCGGATCACCTTCGCGTCCATCGCCGCGAGCGGGTCGTGCTCGTCGAAGACCAGGACACCGTGGTACGTGTCGTATTTCGCGATGTTCGACGCGGTGATCCCGTGCTCGCCATGGATGCGGCCGAAGGTGTCCGCCGGAGTGCCGGTCTCCGGATGGCAAAACGGATCGCCGCGCGAACGCTCGATCGTCTCGCGCACCTCGTCGGCGCCCTTCACTTCGGCCGGCCGGCGCGCACGGACGTCGTTGAAGAGCGCACCCTCCATCATCACGAGATTCGTGACCCGGACGATGCGCTGCGTCGTTACGGCATCGACCGAGCCGAACTGCTTGATGATCCACTCCCGCATCTGGGGCGGCGGATCGAGGCGGCCGGTCGTCGTGGAAACGGTGAAGATCCGCTCGGCGGCGGCGCGGGCATCGGGCGGAAGCTCCGCGATCCGCTCCTCGAGCTCGGTGATGGACGGGCGCGTCTCGGTGGACTTCATGCCGCTCGACGCGCCTTCGTGGCCGCGCCGTACATCTCGACGTAGCGCCGCGCCGAGGAGGTCCAGGAGTGATCCTCGCGCATCGCCCGCGTGCGGAGCGCGAGCCATGGCTGACCGCCTGCGCGATAGCGATGCAGCGCGCGCTCGAGCGCGTCGGCGAAGGCGGCCGCCTCGTACTTCGTGAACGAGAATCCGTTGCCGCGCGCGTCGGCGTCCACGTCGCGCACCGTGTTCGCGAGCCCGCCGACCGCACGGACGACGGGGATCGTGCCGTAGCGGAGCGAGATGAGCTGGCCGAGCCCGCACGGCTCGAACCGCGACGGCATGAGGAACATGTCGGAGCCCGCGTAGATGCGTTGTGCGAGCGCCGCGTCGAACCCGAGCGTGAGGGCCAGCCGTCGCTTCATCTTCTCGGCGAGCTCGCGCCAGCGCTGCTCGTAGGCGGGGTCTCCGGTCCCGAGCACGACGAGCTGGCCGCCCTTGTCGAGGAGCCACGGCGCAACCGCGGTCAGCAGATCGACGCCCTTCTGCTCGACGAGACGTCCGATCACACCAAAGATCGGCGCGCTCGGGTCCACGGCGAGGCCGGTCTCGGTCTGCAGCGCCGCCTTGCAGACGGCCTTGCCACTCTGGTCGTCGGCGGAGTAGTGCGCCGCGATATGCGGGTCGCGCGACGGATCGAAGAACGTCGTGTCGATCCCGTTGGTGA
>VBIL01000139.1 GCA_005879975.1 Chloroflexota bacterium | reverse complement strand
GACGCGATCCAGAGCGGCGGCGATCGTCGCGAAATGGCGATACACCTGCCACGAGCCGTAGCCCGGGACGAGGATCGAGAGCGCATGCCACGCCGGCTGCATTCGTTCATTCGCCGTCTCGCGGCGTAGTTCCGTCCACGACAGTCCGAACCAGACCGGGACGTAAATCCCGGTCGAGAGCACGCTCAGCGCGGCGACGAGCCAAAGGGGTCGCCGCCGCGGCGGCATCTCCCGTGCGGCGATCAGATCGCGCCGTCCGTACGGAGCTTGGCGATCTCGTCCAACGAGTAACCGATCTCGGCGAGCACCTCATCGGTGTGCTCGCCAAGGAGCGGCGGGTAGCGCCGCACCGACCCCGGTGTTCCCGAAAGGCGCACCGGGATGCCCGGCGCTTTGAATCGGCCCGCCACGGGATGGTCGACCTCCGCGATGAGCCCGAGATGACGGACTACGGGATCGCTGAAGACCTCGCGCAAGTCGCTGATCGGCCCGACGGGCACATTCGCTTCGCGCAGCTTGCGCACGACCTCCGCCTTCGGCAGCGTCGCGATCCTTGCTTCGATCCGGGGGACGAGCGCGTCGCGATGCTTGACCCGGCTCGGGTTATCGGCAAACCGCGAGTCCTCGAGCAGGTCCTCGAGATCGAGCGCACGACAGAGCCGCTCGAAGAGCGCGTTGTTGGCGCAGCAGACGTTGACGAAGCCGTCCGCCGCTCGAAAGGTCTGATACGGAACGATCGACGCGTGCATGTTCCCCTCGGGCCGCGGAACGGTCCCATCCGCAAAATAACGCGCCGCCTGGCGCGAAAGCAGCGCGACCTGTCCGCCGATCATCGTGGCGTCGATCACCTGCCCTTCGCCCGTCCGATGTCTCGCTTCGAGCGCGGCCACGATCGCGAAGGCCGCGAACATGCCTCCCACCATGTCTGCCTGCGGGACGCCGACCATCACCGGCTCGCGTCCGGGCTCGCCGGTGAGACTCATGATCCCGCCCATCCCCTGCACGACGAGGTCATAGGCCGCCCACGCGCGTCCGGGTCCGTCCTGGCCGAAGCCTGAGATGTGGCAGATCACCGCACGGCGGTTCATCGAGCGGAGTCGTTCGTCGGGGAAGCCGAGACGCGCGAGCACGCCTGGACTGAAGTTCTCGACCACGACGTCGGCCTTCTCGACCAGCCGCTCCAGGATCCGCTTCCCGTCAGGGTGCTTCAGATCGCTGGTGACGCTGCGCTTGTTGCGGTTCACCGCGAGGTAGTACGCGGAGACGCCCTTGATGTGCGGTGGCGCCCATTCGCGCGACTCGTCCCCCACGCCCGGGATCTCGACCTTTACGACGTCAGCGCCGTGGTCGGCGAGCATCAGCGTGCAATACGGGCCCGCGAGCGCCCACGTCAGGTCGACGACTCGTATGCCCGCAAGCGCACCCTCGCTCTCGCCTCCGGTCATCGCCGGCAGAAGCTCGAGCGTGTCGCCGTCGCGCAGAACGGCCGCGTCGTCCACCTGCTCGCCGTTCACGACGTAGGCCGCGGTCTCGGCGGCAGGAATGCCAAGCGAGGTCACGATCTCGCGCGCGCTCTTCCCAGCCCCGTCGACCTCGCGCCGCTTCGCTCCGAACTGCTGGAGCTCCCCGTGAAGGACGACGCTGATCACGGCAGGCCGAGCGCCCGCACGAGTGGACCTCTTGGCACGCGCGCCAGAGTACCGTTCAGTAGCGTGAGCGAATTGTTGCCGCTGTTCCCGCTCGGCTCCGTTCTGTTCCCCGGGGCGCTCCTGCCGCTGCACATCTTCGAGCCGCGGTACCGGCTCCTCATCCGCCGCTCTGTCGAGCGCGAGCGTCCCTTCGGCATCGTTCTTATCCGGTCCGGCGCCGAGATCGGAGCGGCCGCCGTGCCCCACGGGATCGGCACCGAAGCGCGGATCGTCGCGGTCTCTCCTCTCACCGACGGGCGCTCGTACATCGTCACGCGAGGTGAACGGCGCTTTGCCGTCGACGCGCTCGTGTCCAATGCCGAGCCGTATCTCGTCGGGCGGGTCCACTACCTCGCTGAGCCCGAGGGCGACGATCCGACTAGTCATCTGGACGAAGCGCTCGAGGCGCTTGGTCGCTACCTCGTCGCCGTGCTGGCGGTCACCGACGACGCGCGTGGCGAGCGCGCGCTCACCGAACAGCTAAGGGGAGTCGCTCCTGTCGATGTCGCGTGGCGAATCGCGGGAAGCCTCGCCGTCGATCCGGTGGAGCAACAGTCGCTGCTCGAGATGCCGAGCGCGTCGGAGCGGCTCGTCGAGGAGACGCGCATTCTCCGCCGCGAGACCGATCTGCTTGGCGATCTGCTCGTTCGATTACGTGCCCAGGGCGAGCGCCAGGAGCTGAACTAGCGGGCCGCGATCCTCCGCGGCTGAGTTGCCTGGACCTGCCCTCTCACGAACGCGAAACCCACGACCGCAATGGCGAACGCGACGACGAGCGGCGCGAGAGGTCCGCCTGAGAACCAGAGGTATCCGCTCAAGCCGGCCGCCACCAACAGCCAACCCAGCCTTGGCCTGCGCGGGATCACACGCGTGAGAGGCCACGCGAGGAGAAACGCCAGAACCACCGCGACGGGAAAAAGCGGAATGAGAACGCTGATCGCGCTCACGTCGGGACACGGTACTTCGGTACAGGCGAGCCGCATCCCAATCGCTACGCCAAACCATCCGCGAAACGCACGACGCCGTCGGTGATCGTCGCGCGTACTTTCGCTTCGAGCAGCTCGTCGTCGCGGAGGGTCGCGAGATCTCGGTCGAGGATGGTGGCGTCACACCGCATCCCCGGCTCGAGCGTCCCCCACTCTCGATCGCGGCCGGTCGCGTAGGCCGCTGCCGCGGTGTAGCCGTGAAGCGCCTCGTCGAGCGTGAGGCATTGCTTCGGGAACCAAGCATCTTTGTCCGACGGTCGCCGCCGCGTGATCGCGGCGTGGATGCCGAGCAGCGGGTCTATCGGCTCGACGGGCGCATCGGATCCGAAGGCGAGCACCGCACGACGCTCGAGGAGCGTTCGCCATGGGTAGGCGCGCGGCGTGCGCCGCGGTCCCCAGTACCGGTCCGCGAGGTCGCGGTCGCTCGTGCAGTGGATCGGCTGCATCGAGGCGATCACGCCCAAGGCGCCGAACCGCCCGAGATCGTCTTCGCGCACGAGCTGCACGTGCTCGAGCCGTTGCCGAAGCGTCGGTGATGTGACGCGGGTCGGCGCGATCGCCTCGAGCGCGACGCGCACCGCTCGGTCGCCGATCGCGTGGATCGCGACCGCGAGCCCTGCCGCCGCGGCTCGCGCGACGTCCGCGCGCAGCTCAAGCGGATCGATTGTGAGGATCCCGCGGTCGTTCGTGCCTTCGTAGGGTTCCTCGAGGGCCGCCGTCTGCGAGCCGAGCGCCCCGTCGCTGAAAAACTTCACGTGACCGATCTGCAGCCACTCATCGCCATCACCGGTGCGTATTCCGCCTTCGATGGCCGCGTCGAAGTCGAACTTGCCGACGTCCCTGATCTGCGGCGGCGTTCCGGTCGTCGGGATCGATGATGCGAGGGAACGGTGCGGGATCCCCATGACCACACGCGCGGCGAGGCTCCCGCGCTCCCGCGCTCGCTTGAAGGCGGCGTACGAGCTCGCCTGCTCGAGCGACTCGACACCGGTGACGCCGCGCGCGAACGCTTCCTGCTGCGCCCGTGAGATCGCGGCGTCGCAATCGGCTTCGGTCGCAGCCGGCACCGCCCGGTCTGCGAGCTCGTTCGCGCGCTCCTGCATGATGCCGGTCGGCTCTCCGGATGAGTCGCGGAAGATAGTGCCGCCTTCGGGAATGGCCGTGTCGCGTCCGATCCTTGCCGCGCGTAGAGCCGCGGTATTGAGCCAGCGCGAGTGCCCATCGCGACTTCGCAGAACTGCAGGCCGACCTCCGGTCACGGAATCGAGCTCCTTCGCAGTCGGCCACCGGCCCCAGTTGTTCTTGTCGAACCTTCCGCCGGTCAGCCATCGGCCGGCCTCGAGCTCTCGCGACCGCTTCCCGATCACCGCGAGCGCCTCCTCAAGCGTTCGGCAGGCACGAAGATCCAGCTCGGCCATCTGAAAGCCCCACCACATGAAATGGACGTGGGCGTCGAACCATCCCGGCGTCATCAATCCGCCTCGCAGGTCCACGCGTTCGGCGCGGCTGGCATCGCGGGCGAGGTCGGCGGCCTTTCCGACCGAGACGACGCGACCATCCCGCGCGAGCAGCGCCTCCGCCGAGGCGCCTGTGCGGACGTGGATGCGTCCGCCGTGAAACAGCGTCGCGCTCAATAGTGAAAGCCGGCCCGACCTCGGAGGGGAACGAACTTCACCGCGCCGTGGCGAGTTTCGCGCCCGTCCGGATAGCGCACTACGAGATGCTGCATTTCCTCGTTGCCGACGGGCGCAACGATGCGCCCACCGGGAGCCAGCTGCTGCACGAGGTCCGGGGAGATGCCTGGTGACGCCGCGGTGACGAGGATCCGGTCATACGGAGCATCGGCTGGATACCCGGCGGAGGCGTCGGCGGCGATCACGCGCACGTTCTCGTAGCCGTTGTCGGCGAGGAGCTCACGCGCGCGTTCCGCGAGGACGGCGTGGCGCTCCACACTGACAACGTCACGGGCCAGTTCGCCGAGCACCGCGGCCTGGTAACCGGAGCCGGTGCCGACTTCAAGGACGTGGTGGTCGGGTCCGACCTCGAGGAGCTCGGTCATGCGTGCCACGACGAAAGGCTGCGAGATCGTCTGTCCCTCGGCGATGCCGAGGGCGTGGTCGCCGTACGCAACGTCCTGATCCTCTTCGCGCACGAATCGCTCGCGGGGGACCTTGGCCATCGCCGCGAGGACACGCTCGTCCCTGATGCCCATGCGCATGAGGTCGAGGATCATCTGCGCGCGCTCACGCTCGTATTCCACGTGCCGAATAGTGCGCCGACCGGCCGGCGAACCGTGAAGCCCGACGCGGGGCGCTCGCGACCGAAACCCTCTCTACGCGGCGGTATCCCCACCCTCCGTCGGGCGGGGACCCCTCCGCCGCGCGGGGTCCCTCGGTCGCTCGCGCCCGCTCTCTTCGTCTAGGCCGCGGATTTTTCGATCGGCACTCCGATGAGGCTTCCCCACTCGGTCCAGGAGCCGTCGTAATTACGGACGCGCTCGTGGCCGAGTAGGTACTTGAGCACGAACCAGGTGTGCGCGCTGCGCTCGCCGATGCGGCAGTAGGCGATCGTCTCGCCCTTTCCATCGATGCCCTTGCCGCCGTAGATCTGCCGCAGCTCGTCCGCGCTCTTGAAGCGACCGTCCTCGGCGACCGCCGTCGCCCACGGAACGTTCTGCGCGCCAGGGATGTGGCCACCGCGTTGCGCGCCTTCCTGGGGTAGGTTCTCAGGCGCGAGGAGCTCGCCCGCGTACTCCTTGGGCGAGCGGACGTCGACGATCTTGGCACCGTTCCCGATGACGCGCTCGAGCACATACTCGCGGAGCGCACGGACCGAGGCGTCTGGTCCGGAGGCGCGATATTCGCTCTTCGGGTAGGTGGGAGCGTCGGTCACGATCGGCCTCTTCTCGGCGATCCACTTCGCGCGCCCGCCGTTCACCAGCTTGACGCCCTTGTGGCCGTAATACTTGAGCAGCCAGAAGAACCAGGCCGCGAACCAGTTGTTGTTATCCCCGTACGCGACGATCGTGGTGTCCGGGGTGACGCCGGACTTCGACAGCAGGGCCTCGAGCTGTTTCTTGTCGATCAGATCCCGGACCGGGTGCTGCTGCAGATCGGTCTTCCAGTTGATGCCGATGGCACCGGCGACGTGACCCTGGTCATAGGCACTCGTGTCGACGTCGACCTCGAAGACGCGGACTTTCGGATCCTTCGTATGCTCGGCGAGCCAGTCTGTTTCGACGAGAACGTCATTCGCATAGCCAGCCATGTCTGCCCCCTCCAAGCGAGTT
>VBIL01000138.1 GCA_005879975.1 Chloroflexota bacterium | reverse complement strand
GCGCGGCGTACAAGTACAGCAACACCGGGTACCTGCTTCTCGGTGCGGTCATCGAGAAGGCGTCGGGCCGCGACTATTACGATTACGTCACGGAGGCCGTTCTGCAGCACGCCGGGATCGCGGGTGGCTTCCTCCCCAACACCGAGGACGAGCGCTCGCTGCGTGGATACGCGCTCGGCTACAGGCCCGACGGCTCGACGAACTGGAAGATCCTGCCGGCACGCGGTACGCCCGCGGGCGGCGCGTACGCGTCCGCCCCGGATCTGCTCGCGTTCCATCGCGCGCTCGTGAACGGACTCCTGGTCCGGCCGGACACGCTGCGCAAGCTGGTCCTGCAACCCGCGCCCGCGGGCAAATCCGCGCTACCGATCACCTCCGCCGTGTTCGCGGGCGACGAGGTGGGCGCGAGCGCGGTCTTCGGGATGAGCGACACGGGCTTCACCGTCATCGTGCTCGCGAACATCACCGGACAGGCGCAGCCGGTCGCCGATCGGATCCTCAAGCTCCTCCCTTAGCGAGCATCGCGTCCAGCGCGGTCCGCAGTTCGTCGGTCGCGGTGGGGCCCTCGAACGCGTAACGCACCGTGCCGGCGGGGTCGACGAGAAAGACCCAAGGATCGGTCTGGAGATGCCACTCGAGGACCGTTGGCGTGACGCTCATTTTGCTTGGATCAGGCTTGAAGTCTCGGTAGATCTCCACGTGGATGAAAGCAACCCGAGCGCGATAGTCAGGTTCCAGCTGCTGTACCGCACGTACCTCCGGGCCGCACATCGCGCTGGTGCAGAAGGCCGGAGTAGCGAAAACGATGAGCGCCGGGCGTTGCTGCGCGATCGCATCGGCGATCGAAAGGTCGTGCATGTCGTCGGGCGGGACGCCGCTGTCGATGCTGGTGAGGTCGGGCACGTCGGCGCGCGTGAGGTTGCGGCTACGCGGCGCGGGCTGGCCTGGGCCAGGGACCGAACCGGTCGTCGCGACCGTCACAGGAACACGGTTGACGCTCTCCGTTCCGCCGGCCTTCCGCGCGGCGATCTCGGCGACCCACGGTCCTGCGGTACCGAAGGACACATAGGCGACGTAGATGCCCCTTCCCTGCAGTCCGTCGCCCTTGAACGGCGCGTCTGCCTCGTTGGCGAGAGGATCGTTGGGTGACCCGCGGTAGACGCGCACGCGTACCTGCGCGTCGTTGATCGGGGTGTTCGCGTCCAGCACTCCGATCGCCAACCGCTCGCGGCCGACGACCAACTGCGACGACACGAGGACCGACTGCAGACCGGCGACGCGCTGTTGCGGAGTTGCCGGTGTTGTGGCGCCCTGGCGAGTGGAAGGCACACATGACGCGGCAACCAACGCGATCAGGCCGAAGGCGGCTATGCCGGGTGGCAGGCTGAATCTCTCGTCGTTAACGCTCCACACCCCCGGCTGGTCTATTGCCAGTCACACGCCCTGTCAACGCGCCGAGGTTTGCCGAGGATCGAGTCCACGGAAGGTAAATAAAGCACCCGGCCGGGTGCCGCTGCACGTTTTCCTCTTGGAGCCCGGGTGTAGGTTGTCGGGCGCGTCCCGCCGCGCAGTTTCATGCCTTACCACGGAAGGGGGGAGCCACATGAGCGGTCGCGCTCGCACACTGGTCACCTGGTCAGCTCTGCCAACTCTCGTTATGGGGTTACTTCTCGGCACGCTTCCGGTCGCGGCTGATGAGTCGCGCTCGCTTGTCATAGGCGTCGACAACAACTCTCCCTCGGGAGAGAACTTCGGCTTCCTTGACTACTACCCGCGCGCCGGAGTCAAGGTCCACAACGGCGATGTGGTCGGCTTCCGCTTCACGCCCCCGCCGACGAGCGATGAGATCCACACCGCAACGCTCGGGACCCCTGGCGAGAGCGCGGTGGGCATCTTCACCTCGCCGAAGTACCCGCAACCGATCGTTGACGGCGATGACCCGGCACCGGCCGGTCTGCCGGCCCAGTTCCAATTTCCGAACTCGATCCTTTTCCCGAGCAGTCCGCCGGCGGGCGCGCCGGGCGGCTGCGGCACACAAGCACAGCCGTGCTCCTACGACGGCAGCACCGAGATCAACACGGGCATCCTCTGCCACGGTGCCTGTGCGAATTCGGAGTACTTCTTCAAGATCGACGTGGCGAGCGTCCCGTCGGGCGGATTGACCGTTAACTACGTGTGTCTAATCCACGGACCCACGATGCAGGGATCTCTCCAGATCGTGCCCGCCGAGCGCGAGGCTTCGACGCAGAACCGCCTCAACGCCGCCGCGCGCGCTCAGTACGAACCACAGATCGATCGCGGCTTCGACGCAAAGGCTGCCGCGCTGAAGCGGGCTCGGAAGACAGGGACGGTCCTCGCCGGAACCGAGGACTCGACGGGTAACGTGCAGGTGCTTGAGATGCTGCCGCGAAGCTTCAAGGTCAAGAAGGACACGTCGTCAGTGCGCTGGGTCTCTCCGTCGATCAACGAGATCCACACCGTGACCTTCCCTCAGGGGTCTGGATCGAACGGGGTCGACCCATTCCCGTTCGTGTGCGAAGGGAGTCCGGATACTCCGGCGACCTTCCCAGGCGGCGTCCCCTGCGGCAACCCGAACATCTTCGAGTTCCACTTCGATCCGCAGCCTCAGGGCGCCACCACGATCTCGACAACATCGACCGTTGGAAGTTCGGGGGTCATCGGAAGTATTCCCGGTACGCCTTTCCCACCCAGCTATAGCTTCAACTTCCCGAACCCCGGCACGTTCACGTACCAGTGCCGGATACATGACCACATGACCGGGACGATCACGGTCGGTCGAGAGGACGACGAAGGGGAATAGGGACAGAGCTTTCATGCCGGACCCTGCCATTTCGGGCAGTGTCCGGTTCTCAAGGACTGACGACGACGTTGGCGGTGAACAGGATCGCGAAGAGCGGACACGGCTGACCGCTGGGGCAGTTCGCCGAGCCGGTCGCGCGGATCGTCGATTGGCCGGTCGCGCTCGCGAGCCAGATCGCCTGCGTGCCACGGACGAGCAGATAGTTCTGGACCGGGTGCGTCAGGACCACGCCGTCCGGCGGATCGAGCTGCCACTTGTACTGCTCCCCGAGCGCGATCTGGATCCGATCGCCGACGTGCGCGGTCACGGTCTGCCGATCCGAGGCCATCGTCACCACGACGGCGCCCGCGGGAGCCGACGGCGAAGGCGACGGGGTCGGGCCAGAGCCGGCGACGCTTCCGCACGCCGCCGCAAGCGCCGCCGCGAGAACGACCAGATAAATCCGCATCTACCTCGTGAACGACAGCGGGGCTTGTCTGGTTCCCTGGCGCCGGAAGCGCGGCAGGCCTATCCTTCGATCACGCAGGCACGCGTTCGGGGGAACGAGAGCGGCACGGGGGGAGTCTCTTGCGTCGGGGAGCGTTTTTCGCCGTGGGGACGGGCATCCTCACGGGTCTGGTCATTGCATGCTCAACCGGTGTCTCCGGTCGTGAGTCGGCGTCCCCCTCGGATCCGGCCGCCGGTGGGCATGGCGCCGCGATCAGCTCCGCGACTCCGCCGTCGTTGCAGGTGACGGTCGAGGATGCGAGCTACGGCACGCTGATCATCGAGACCATACCCGGGGCGCTCTGCGGCGCGACGGTGCAGCTACCCTCAGGTGGGACCGTGCTGGCCTCCGCGTTCTTCACCGACCATGAGGCGGACGCGCATGGCCGCGCGACCTGGTCATATGCGACGCCCGTCGCCGGCGCGGGCACGGGCTCCGGCCACTACCGCGTGCATTGCGCCCTCGCCGGACAGTCGGCCGAGGCCAGCCGGGATTTCGTCGTGCCCTAGCGTCACTTGGGCAGCGTGAAGCTGAAGAGCGCTCCTTCGTTCGGAAGTTGGTCCTGGGTATAGATGATCTTGTTGGCCTCATCGAACGCGACGCCGTGACTCCCGACTGCGGTCTCGATGTTGGTCACGAATTGCACCGGGCTCGCCGTGAAGATCGCCATGACCGCGCCCCGGTTGAAGTTTGAGGCGGCCACAATGAAACGGTTCGTAGCCGCGCTGTAGACGGCGGCGTCGCCCGCGCCGGCCTGCTCAAACGTTGACAGGACCTTCCCGCCGGCGATGTCCCAGAGCACGAGCGCGTTCGCGGAGCGGCTGCTGCAGCCGAGCATGGCCTGGTTCGTCGTCGGATTGATCGCGATGCCGTTCGGGTCGCATTTCGCGCCGACATCGAACTTCTTGACCATGACGTCCTTCGTCGGGTCGAATTCGAAGATCGCGTTCTGAGCGGAGCTCGTCATGTAGATCATCCCGTCCGCGCTGTCGTACCGCGGCTGCTCGAGCGCGTCGCCCATGTTGTCGAACTTCTTGATGATCTTGTTCGTCGTCGCGTCGATCACGGACACGATGCCATCGTCGCTGTTCGCAATGTAGATCTTCTTGTCCTTGGGATCGTAGTCGAGCTCGTCCGCGCGCTTTTTCCCGCCTGTGCTCACCTTGGCCACGACGGTGTCGTGCG
>VBIL01000034.1 GCA_005879975.1 Chloroflexota bacterium | reverse complement strand
GTACGAGTGGGAGGGCGTGCTGCCGTGGCTCGAGCGGCAGTACCGCGAGACGACATCCGATTACATCCGCGCCGACATCGAGCGCTATATGAGCGAGCGCCCGTGTCCGGTGTGCAAGGGCAAGCGCCTCAAGCCCGAGGCGCTCGCCGTCACGGTCACGGGGCGAAACATCGCCGAGGTCACGGCGCTCACCGTAAGCGAGGCGCTCGAGTGGGTCGCCGCGCTCGAACGGGAGCGCGGCGGGCTAGGGGTTCGCGAGCGAAAGATCGCGAAGCAAGTTCTGAAGGAGATCCGGACCCGCCTCGGCTTCCTCGTCGACGTGGGGCTCGACTACCTGACGGTGGACCGTTCTGCGACCACGCTCTCCGGCGGCGAGGCACAGCGCATCCGGCTCGCGACGCAGATCGGCTCGGGGCTTATGGGAGTGCTGTACATCCTCGACGAGCCCTCGATCGGCTTGCATCAGCGAGACAACGCTCGACTGATCCGAACGCTCCTCGGCATGCGCGATCTTGGCAACACCATCCTCGTCGTCGAGCACGACGAGGAGACGATCCGCACCGCGGACTGGATCGTGGACATCGGTCCGGGCGCGGGCGAGCACGGCGGCGAGATCGTCGCCGAGGGGACGATCGAAGACATCCTGAAGGAGCCCCGCTCGATCACCGGCGCGTACCTCTCGGGTCGGCGGCGCATTCCGTTGCCGGAGCGTCGGCGCAAGCCGAAGCCCGAGGCGCTTGTGGTCCGCGGCGCGCGGGAGCACAACCTGAAGGACATTGACGTGCGCATCCCGCTCGGGATGTTCGTCGCCATCACCGGCGTGTCGGGGTCCGGGAAGAGCACCTTGGTGAACGAGATCCTCTACCGTCGCCTCGCGCAGATCATCTCGCGCGCCAAGGATCGCCCGGGCGCTCACGACCGCATCGAGGGCGTTGAGTTCATCGATAAAGTCATTGACATCGATCAATCGCCGATCGGGCGGACACCCCGGTCGAACCCGGCGACGTACACGGGCCTCTTCACGCCGATCCGCGAGCTGTTCGCGGCCGTTCCCGAGTCGCGCCTCCGCGGCTACACCGCCGGTCGCTTCTCCTTCAACGTCAAGGGCGGTCGCTGTGAGGCATGCGCCGGCGACGGGATCATCAAGATCGAGATGCAGTTCCTGCCGGACGTCTACGTCCCGTGCGAGGTGTGCGGGGGCAAGCGCTACAACCGCGAGGCGCTAGAGATCCACTACAAGGGCAAGTCGATCGCCGACGTTCTCGAGATGACCGTCGAAGAAGCGCTCGGGTTCTTCGCGAATGTTCCAGCGTGCGAGATGAAGCTGCGGACGCTGAACGACGTCGGGCTCGGGTATATCCATCTCGGTCAGCCGGCCACGACGCTGTCGGGTGGGGAAGCGCAACGGATCAAGCTCGCGACCGAGCTCTCTCGACGCGCGACCGGCCGGACCCTCTACATCCTCGACGAGCCCACCACGGGCCTGCATTTCGCGGACGTCGAGCGCCTCCTCGATGTCCTCCACCGTCTGGTCGACGCTGGGAACACCGTCGTAGTGATCGAACACAACCTCGACGTCGTAAAGACTGCGGACCATGTCATCGATCTGGGCCCCGAGGGCGGGAAGGCCGGCGGCGAGGTCATCGCCGAGGGCACACCCGAGGCGGTCGCCCGCGTGCGTCGCTCCTTCACGGGCCGCTATCTGCGCGATCTGCTCGCGACAGGCGAGGTACGCGGCATCGCCTGAAGCGGGCGGCGTCTAGCATCGTCGGCGCGTGACCGACCTGGCCCTGAACGCCATCGACGCCGCGGTCCTGGGCCTCGTCGTCGTCGCGGCCTGGATGGGGTTCCGCGCCGGGCTCGTCGCCACCCTCTACAGCCTCGCCTCTTGGATACTCGCGACCGCCGCCGCGATCGCCTTTGCGGGACCGGTCAGCGGCGTGATCGAGACGTTCGCTCGCCTGCCAAGGCCCGTGGCCACAAGCGTCGCATTTGTCGCGGTCATCGTCATCGTCGAGGCGCTCTTCTCGATCACCGGATATGTGGCGATACGTCCGATCGTCGCCCTCGTCCGGCGCACCCCGCTAAGGGGGGTTGATCGAGCTCTCGGTGTTATCCCGGCGATCGCGCGATCGATCTTCATCGTCGCCGTCGCGATCCTGGCGATCGAGGCGCTGCCGGTCGCCAGCGAGTTCAAGGCCGCGGTCGAGACGAGCCGCAGCGGGCGGATCGTCGGTGCGCAGGTCACCGCCGTCCAGCCCCAGATCGCGGCGCTTACCAGTCAGCTCGGCGGTTCGCCGCTGCTCGTCACGAAGATCGGCGAAGACGAGACCGAGAGGCTGGATCTTCCCGACGACCTCGCCCTCGAGCCCGATCCCGCAGCCGAGCGTCAGCTGTTCGAGCTAGTGCAGGCCGAGCGTAGGGATCGCGGCCTTCCGGATCTTCTCTGGGACGATCGCCTCGTTCCGGTCGCCCGTGCACATTCCGCCGAGATGTTCAAGCTCAAATACTTCAGCCACGAGTCGCCGGTGTCCGGGTCTCCGTTCGATCGTCTGAAGGCCGCCGGGATCAGTTACACGCGCGCGGGAGAGAACCTGGCGTACGCCCAGTCCGTCGCCGTCGCGCATCGTGCGTTGATGGATTCTCCGGGGCATCGCGAGAACATCCTCCGCCCCGAGTTCACGCGGATCGGCATCGGCGTCATCAGCGCCGGCGCGTACGGACGGATGGTCACCCAGCTTTTCATCACGCCATAGCGCGGCTAGGCCGGCGCGATGTCGTCGCAAGCCGCGCCTCGCCGCGGGTCCTGTCCCGGGCTGGCTTCGCCCACAGGGGCCCCTACCCCTGGGGCTGCGCGCTCGCCTACCGGTCCGCTCCGCACCAGTGGCTGCCATCTGTCATTGACGCGGCCGGTCAACGGCTCGCGCGCAACCCTCTCCCCCGTGCCACCCGCGCCGAGGCGCACCCGGACCCGCGCCCGCCATGCCCCCGCGGCGACGTGCGCCTCACGTACTCTCTCGCGCATTGGCTGACCGAGAAGTTGATGCACTCGAAGTCGAGCTCGGCGCCGGCGTCGTCGCTCCCCGACGGATCCAGTTCGAAGCGCTGGGGGTGCGGACGTTCCGCTGGTACTGGATAACGAGCTGGATCAGCTCGACGGGCGACGGGATGGAGAACGTCATCCGCAACGTCCTCGTGTACCAGCTCGCCGGAGCGTCGGCGCCCTTCTGGCTGGGGATGATGGTCTTTGCCCACTGGGTGCCGTTCACGTTCTTCTCGCTCTACGGCGGGGTTCTCGCCGATCGTTACGACAACCGAAAGGTCCAGATCTTTTCTCAGATCGTCCTGATGGCCGCGGCAGCATTGGTCGCTTGGGCGACCCTCGCCGGATTCGTGACCACATGGTGGCTCTTCGGATTGCTCCTGCTGCACGGCTTCGCGGGCGCGATCGGCGGGCCGGCGCAGCAGACGCTCATCCACTCGATGGTCGGGCCTTCGAAGCTCCTCTCGGCGGTGAGCCTCAACTCGACCGCACGGCAGTTCTCGCAGGTGATCGGCCCGGCCGTCGCCGGATTCATCGTGGTCGCGTTCGGACCGGGCTGGGGATTCCTCATCAACGCCTTCACGTTCGTGCCGTTACTCGTGTTCCTCGCGATCATCCGAGTGCTCCCCCTCGGCGCGCGGTCGACGACGCCAGTCGCGGCGGCGCTCCGCGACGGACTGCGATTCGTCCGCGGTCGTCCCTTCATCGCGGCGCTCATCGGCGTCGAGATGCTCGGCGTGATCTTCCTCGGCCACACATTCAATTCGTTCCTCGTGCTCTTTGCGCACGACGTGCTGCACGTCGACGACCTCGGCTACTCGTTCCTCCTCGTCGGAAGCGGCATCGGCGCGGTGGCCGCGGCGCTGTACCTGGCCTACGCGCGCGATCGCCGTCACAGCGGGCGCTTCATCGTCGGTGCCGCGATGGCCGAGATGCTCGCGATCCTTGTGTTCGCCTTCTCGCAGAGCTACGCCCTCTCGTTCGCACTATTGATCGTCGTCGGTGGAGCGGCCGTGCTGACGCAATCGTTGACGAACACGAAGATTCAGCTCTCCGCCCCGGACGACCTGCGCGGTCGGGTCATGGGCGCGTACACGTTCGGGACGCAGGGCATGCGCGTGCTGAACGGACCGGTCCTCGGCGGCGCGGCGATCGTCTTCGGCGCGCCGCTCGCGGTGGCCGGCGCGGCGGCGGTGGTCTTTGCCGGGCTTGCCGTCATCGTGGCGAAGGTCCCGCAGCTCCGGCAGGACCGCTAGAATTCGCGCGATGGCCATCGACGGCAGCGCAACCGCGATTGAGGTCACCCCCGAGGCCGCGACCAAGCTCATGGAGCTTCGAGCCGACGATCCGAAGCAGCGCGCGTTCCTTCGCCTCTACGTCGCCGGCCGCTCCTGCTGCTCGGTGATGTACGGACTCGCGTTCGACGAGAACCCCGACGAGACGGACGCGGTGACCGAGGTCGCCGGTCTGCGGATCGCCATGGACGCCCAGAGCCGCCCGTTCTGCGACGGCGCGAAGGTCGAGTGGGTCGATGGCGACGAAGGCACGGGGTTCCTTGTGCGCAACCCCTCCATGTCCGGCAGCTGCGCCTGTAGCGGCTAGCTCGGGCTGGAGAGCGACTCCCAGAGCACTTCCGCCAGGTGGCGGACGCGCGTCCCCTTGCGGCGCGCGTCCAGCGCGCCACGCAGATGCGTGAGGCAGCCGGGGTTGTCCGAGATCACCAGATCGACCCCGGTCGCGTCGATGTTCGCGAGCTTGCGCTCGAGAACGCGGTTCGCGACCTCCGGGAATTCGAAGCTGAACGATCCGCCGAAGCCGCAGCACACCGCCGACTCGGCCATCTCGACGATCTCCACGCCGGCGAGCTCGCGCAGGAGCGCCCGCGGCGCCTTCCCGATCCCGAGCACGTTCGCCGACTGGCAGGCGTCGTGATATGTAGCGCGAAGTCCGAGCTTTCGCCCCCACACTTTGCGCTCGCGCGAGAGCCGCGCCACGAACGGCGTGAACGCGGTGATGCGATCGGCGAGCTTTCGTGCACGCTCCACCCAGGCAGGCTCCTCAGCGAGCATCCGGGCGTAGTCCTGGGCGATCGTGATTGCGCACGACGACGACGGGATGACGATGCGATCCGCCGTAACCTGCTCGAGCGACTCGATCGCGGCCTTCGCCATCGTGATCGCGGTGGGCCGATCGCCCCCGTTCAGCTGCGGTAGGCCGCAGCAGCGACGGCCTTCGACGATGTGGACCTCGGCACCGAGCGCTTGGAGAACGCGCGCCGCCGCGTAGCCCGCGCCCGGCAGGAAGTGATCGACGATGCAAGACGGGAACATCGCGACCCTAAGCTCAGGTGACTTCGGGTTCGTCGAGGTGATCTCGCGCGCGCGATAGTGGAGCGGGCGATCGGCGACCGCCGGCAGGCTTTTCTCTTGCGCGAGCGCGCCGAAGGGCAGCCGCACGTGGCCGTCTCGCCGCAGCGGGTCCTGGAATGTCGCGAGCCAGCCGGTAACGCGATCGATGCGCTCCGGGGTCGACCACTGGCGCAGGAAGAGCTTTTTCGCCCACGGCATCCCGACCTTCTCGACCGCCTTCGCGCGCACGTCGGTGATCAGCGATGCGAGCGGGATGCTGACCGGGCACACCGTGTCACAGGCGTTGCATCCCATGCACAGCCCCTGCTCGTGAGCGACGCTCTCGGTCCCGTGATGCCACGGGGAGACCACGAGACCGATCGGGCCGGTGTAGATATGACCGAAGACGTGGCCCCCGACCTCGAGGTAGCTCGGACACACGTTGCTGCACGCCCCGCAGCGGATGCAGCTCAGCGCGTCCCGGAAGAACGGATCGTCGCGCATCGCGCTGCGGCCGTTGTCGAGGAGCACGAAATGAAGCTCCTTGGGCCCGTGGACGCCGATCTGCGATTTGAGCTCGATGTCCGCGGAGCGCGACGGCCCGGTGATGAACTGCGTGTACGAAGTGATCTTTTGCCCGGTCCCGCTTCGGGCGAGGAGCTTCACGATGGCGATCGCATCGTCGATGGTCGGGACGATCTTCTCGATACCGACGACCGCGATGTGCACCGACGGGAGCGTGGTAGCAAGGTCGGCGTTGCCCTCGTTCGTGACGAGCATGAGCGTGCCGGTTTCCGCGATCAGGGCGTTCCCACCGGTGATCCCGATATCCGCGTCGATGAAGCTCTGGCGAAGCTCCTTCCGCGCGACGGCAACGAGAGAGGCGGTGTCGTCCGCGACGGGATGGCCGACCACCTTCGCGAAGAGCTGAGCGATCTCCTCACGCGTCTTGTGGATCGCCGGGGCGATGAGGTGTGACGGGCGCTCCCCCGCGAGCTGGATGATCCATTCGCCGAGGTCGGTCTCGACGGTGGTGATCCCCTGCGACTCGAGGTGATCGGTGAGCCCGATCTCTTCCGTCGCCATCGACTTCGATTTCACGACAAGCTTCGCCTTCTTCGCGCGGCAGATCGCGGTGACGATCCGGCGGGCCTCCTCAGCGTCGACGGCGCGGTAGACCTTTGCGCCGACGGCCTCCGCCTCCAGCGTGAACCGCTCGATCAGGGCCGGTAGGTCGTCGATGGCCTTCGCTTTTCTCTGCGTCAGGTCCGCCCGAAGTCCTTCCCAGTCGACCTCGGCCATGCGCGCGTCGCGGCGCTCCCGCAGCTCGGGCAGCGCGCGCCGGAGTGCGGTCCGGAGGCGATCGTTCGCGAGGGCGTTCCCCAGGCGCCGGTGGAATTCGGTCTTCGAGGCCGTCACGAGCCGTACGCTCGATCGAGCAAGTCCATCAGGTGGATGACGGTCACGCGGCTGCCGGCCGCGCGGAGACCGGCCTGGATCTGCATGAGGCACCCGGGATTGGCGGTGACGACCATCTGCGCCCCGCTGCGCAGGATGTGGCCGACCTTGCGCTCGAGCACGGCTCGCGCGAGATCCGGCTCGGTCACGTTGTAGGTACCGGCGCTACCACAGCACCAGTCCGCCTCCACCAGCGGAACGAGCTCGAGGTCCGGTATCGCGGCGAGGAGTGCGCGGGGCTGCTCGCGCACCTTCTGGCCATGAAGGAGGTGGCACGGGTCGTCCCAGGTCGCGCGCGCCTTGAGCCCGCCGGGTGCTTCGCGCACGCCGATGTCTCCCAAGTATTCGGTCGCGTCCTTCACCTTCGCCGCGAACGCGGAGGCCCGCGTTGACCATTCAGGGTCGTCCTTCAGTAGCCAGCCATATTCCTTCATCGCCGCACCGCAACCCGCGGCGTTCACGATGACCGCGTCGAGACCCTGGCCGTCGAGTGACGCGATGTTCCGCCGCGCCAGCGCGCGGGCTCGCTCGCGCTCGCCCGCGTGGGCGTGCAGCGCGCCGCAGCAGGTCTGGTCGCTAGGGACCAGAACTTCGACGCCATTTCTGGCCAGCACTCGCGCCGTCGCGGCGTTCGTGGGCGCGAACACGCTTCCCATCACGCAGCCACGGAGAAGGGCGACGCGCGCGCGGCGGTCGCCGCGAGCGCGAACGATCGGCGGTGGCCCGCTCGCGCTCGCCCTGTCCGGGAGGAGGTCAAGCAGGTCGGCCAGCCGGCGCGCAGTGCGCAGATGCGTGGCGCGCAGGACCGCGCTGGCGCCGAGGCGTTTGGCCAAGACCGAGACCGACGCGAACGCTCCGAGCGCACGGCGGTGGGGAAGAAGCCAGTCGAACGCGGCCCTGCGGATCGCACGTTCGATCTGTGAACGCGGACGCGCCGCCACGATCTGCGAGCGCGCCCCCTCGACGAGCTTTCCATACTCGACGCCCGACGGGCAGGCGGTCTCGCATGCGCGGCAATCGAGACACTTCGAGATGTGGTCATCGAACCCCGCGGCGTCGGCGCCGAGGCGCCGTTCCCACACCGTTTTCATCAAGCGGATACGGCCGCGCGGTGAGTCCATTTCGACCCCGAGCACGGCGAAGGTCGGGCAACTGGGCAGGCAGAAGCCGCAGTGCACACACCTCGCGATGAGATCTTCGCCAGGGGCGTCCGCGTTCGGGTAGGGAAGCGGAAACGTGCTCGTCATTACGGCGATCGTCCGGGCTCGAGGATGCCAGCCGGATCGAACGCACCTTTGATGCGGCGCATCAGCTGCTCGCCGTTCGTGCGGGTCGGCGACGCCACAAGACGTGCCCGGAGGTGCTCGGCGCGCCGCTCGACCCGTCCGCCTCCCCCGACCACGCGGGCCGCGAGCAGGAGGGCCTCGGCGGCGCGGGTCACGGCATCGTCATCGCCGCGCACATGTACCCGGAGCACGCCGCTCGCGGCGTCGGCGACGAGCGTCGCGAAGCCTTCGAGGCGCGCCGCCGTGTCCGCGAACGCGCTCTGTGCGGCGATCGGCAGCGCGACGCGTACGAGCGCGCCATCCGTCGCGTGTGCGGGGAGCTCTCGCAGTTCCGCGAGCTCGTCGCCGCCGATCGCCGCATTGCCGCCGCGTGCGTTGATCTCCCGACGCGCATCCGCGGTTGCCCGGGCCACGGCCGCCGGGGCGCCGCGGGCCGTCGCAATGAGCCGCCAATCATCCCGGGCCGTGCGTTCGACGACGACCGTTTCCGGGCGCGATGCCGCACGCGCGATGGCGCCAGCCGTGGCAAAGGCGTCGGTGCCACGAGCGAACCTTGCGACCACGCCGTCGCTCGCGGTGGGGAGGGGGAGCACCTTCAGCGTGGCCTCTACGATCACGCCGAGTGTGCCGAACGATCCGGTGATCAGCTTGTTGAGGTCGTAGCCGGCGACGTTCTTGACGACGCGACCTCCCGAGCGCACGACGGTGCCGTCGGGGAGCGCGATCCGCGTTCCTATCAGCAGGTCGCGGACACCGCCGTAGCGCGCGCGCCAGAATCCGTTCGAGTTCGAGGCGATGACCCCACCGATGGTCGCGTGCTCGGCATGGGGCGGATCGAGTGGGAGGAATTGCCCCGCCCTCGCGAGGGCGTCGGCGAGATCCGCGATGCGCGTGCCTCCCGCGACCGTGACGGTCAGGTCAGCCGGGACGTGATCGACGATCCCGGTCAGCTCTGAGGTGTGAACCTCGGTATCGATGTCGCCAGCATCGCCGATGTAACTCTTCGTCATGCCGCCCACGACGCGGACGGTGCGGCGATCGCGGCTCGCGTCCGCAAGGATCCGGGCGCACTCCGCCGCGTCGGTCGGCGCCGCCCGGATGCCGATCGCGGTCACCGCGCGGCCGCCAGCGCGAACTCGCGACACCGGCTCGGTGTCGGGAACACCTTGCCGGGGTTCATGAGGCCCGCAGGGTCGAAGGCGTCCTTTACGCGACGCATCGCCGCGAGGTCCTGCGCGGCAAATTGGAGCGGCATGTAGCAGTTCTTCTCCATGCCGATGCCGTGCTCTCCAGTGAGGGACCCACCCGCCTCGACGCAGGCCGTGAGGATCTCGAGGCCCGCGGCCTTCGCGCGCTCCAGCTCCTCCGGTCCGTCGCGGAGGTCGAAGAGGATCAGGGGATGGAGATTTCCGTCGCCGGCGTGAAAGACATTCGCAATGCGAAGGTGATGCCGCTCACCGGCCTCCCTCACGACCCGGAGGATCTCGGGAAGCCGCGTCCGCGGGATGACCCCGTCCTGAACGTAGTAATCCGGCGAGAGCCGGCCCATCGCAGCGAATGCGCCCTTGCGGCCGGCCCACAGCCGCTCGCGCTCGAGCGTGGTCGCGGCGATCCGAATGGACCGTGCGCCGTGCTCGCGGCAGATCGATTCGATCCGTTGCCGGAGGTCGTCGAGCCCATCGCGGGGTCCGTCGACCTCAACGAGCAGGATGGCGCCCGCGTCGAGCGGATAGCCCGCGTGCACCGCGGCCTCGACCGCTTCGGTCGCGAGCTGATCCATCATCTCGATCGCGCCCGGGACGATGCCCGCGGCGATGATCGCTGAGACCGTCTCCGAGGCCGCGTCCATCGTCTCGAACGCGGCCATCAGCGTGCGCTTGTCTTCTGGGAGAGGAACGAGCCTTACGGTGATCTCGGTGACGAGACCAAGCGTTCCTTCCGAGCCGACGAACGTACCGACGAGGTCGTAGCCCTCATCCTCGACGGCCTTGCCCCCGAGACGGACGACTTCGCCGTCGGAGAGCACGATCTCGAGGCCAGTCACGTGGTTTGTCGTGACGCCGTACGCGAGCGTATGAGGGCCGCCGGAATTCTCGGCGACGTTGCCGCCCAGGGTGCAGGCCTTCTGGCTGGACGGATCCGGGACGAAATGCAGCCCGTACGGGGCGGCCGCGGTCGACAAATGCAGATTGATGACCCCGGGTTGCACGACGGCGCGGAGGTTCGCGGCGTCGATTTCGATGATGCGGGCCATCCGCGCGAAGGACACGACGACGCCGCCCTCGACGGGGATCGCTCCCCCCGAGAGGCCCGTGCCGGCGCCGCGGGGGACGATCGGTACCGCGTGTTCGTGGCAGAACCGCGCGAGGGCGGAGACGTCGGCGGTGCTTTCGGGTAGGACGACCGCGTCGGGCGTCGCGGTGTCGACCGCGCCGTCGTACTCGTAGACCACCAGATCGGCGCGAGCGCCGAGCACTTTCGATGGCCCGAGCAGATCGACCAGGCCGCGCACGAGCGCCGCGCCGCGCAGCCCTGCGCGTACCGTCGCTGGGGAGGCTATGACGCCGCTCCGGCCTGGTCGCGGACGGCCTCGGCAAGCTCCGCCGCGGTCCTGCGGAGGACCGGAGCGAGCTCGGCGCAGCGCTGCCGCGAAAGACGGTTGGCCGGGGCGGAGATCGAGAGCGCCGCGACCGGTGCGCCGGACGTCGCTTCGCGCCCGGAGGCCCCTGCCCCCGCCACGGCGACGGCCACGCAGCGCACACCTTCGTCGTACTCCTCGTCGTCGATGGCGTAGCCCTTGTCGCGCACATCGTCGAGAGCGCGGCGCAAGACCGCGCGATCGGTCATGGTGCGCGGCGTATAGCTCCGGAGGTCGAGTCGTTCGAGGAGCGCGTCGCGGCGCGCCGTCGCCATGTTCGCCAGAAGGACTTTGCCCGCGCCCGTCGCGTGGAGCGGCGTGCGATTGCCGATGGAGGTGAAAAGGCGTACGACCTGTGGAGAAGGGACCGTCTCGATATAGACGGCCTGCATCTCGTCGAGGACCACGAGGTTGGCGGTCTCGCGCGTGCTCTCGGTGAGCGCGCGGAGAAGCGGCCGTGCCCGCAAGCGGAGCTCCCCATAGCGGCTTCGGCCCTCAGCGAGCGTGGCAAGCTTGGCACCCGCGAAATAGCGGCTGGTGTCCGGGTTTTGCCGCACGTACCCGCGGCGCAGAAGCGTGGCGAGCAGCCGGTGGACGGTGCTCACGTGGAGGCCGGTGCGACCGGCCAGAGCGGTGATCGCCACCTCGCCGTCCGCCGCCGCAAGTGCCTCGAGAAGGTCGAGCGCGCGGTCGACCGACTGGACGGACCGGCGGGTCCGCTTGGGAGTGGCGGCCGCCTCTTTCACCGCTCGGAAGCCCTCATCTGCGACGTGAAAGCATACCCGCGCGGCGACCGGATACTCAGAGGGTGGACAAGACCTCCAGGCGCGAGTCCCTCGAGGCGCAAGTCGCCTCGTTCCCAGCCAGCCCGGGCGTCTACCTGTTCAAGGACGCCAAGGGACGCGTCCTGTACGTCGGGAAGGCCGACGTTCTGCGCGACCGGGTGCGGAACTACTTCGGCCCGAGCCTCGACGTCCGTCTCGTGCGCATGGTGGAGCGCGCGGAGCGGCTCGAGTACGTGCTCACGGGCAGCATCTCGGAGGCCTTTCTTCTCGAGAACAACCTCATCAAGCAGCACCGCCCCCGCTACAACATCCGGCTCAAAGATGACAAGTCGTATCCGTATGTGAAGGTCACGCTCGGTGAGGACTTTCCGCGGATCCTCCGGACCCGCACGCTCGGCGATCGAACTGCGCGCTACTTCGGTCCGTTCGCGAACGCCAAGTCCGTCGACCAGTCGCTCGACCTTCTCCAGAAGCTCTTCCCGTACCGCACCTGCAAGCTGACGATCGTCGCAGGCGAGGACGGACGCGGACGCACCGTGCCGCCGTCCGCGTTGCCCGGTGGCCGTCCGTGCCTGCTCTATCACCTCAAGCGCTGTACCGCTCCGTGCGTCGGTGCGACGACCCGCGACGAGTACCGTGCCACCGTCGAGAAGAGCGTCCTCTTCCTCGAAGGACGCTACGAGACGCTCGCGCGCGACACGAAGAAGGAGATGCAGCAGGCCTCCGACGCGCTCGCATACGAGCGCGCCGCGACGCTTCGCGATCGGCTCCTCGCGATCGAGCGGACTCTTGATCGGCAGGAAGTCCACGCCTACAAAGGCGACGACTTCGACGTCCACGCGGCCGCTCTAGACGAGGGAGACGCGGTCGTGCAGGTCTTCCGCGTCCGCGACGGTACGGTGGTGAGCCGAGATCATTTCTCACTTGAGGGCTCCGAAGGCGCCGGCGCGCCCGATGTCCTCGCGTCGTTCCTCCGGCAGCATTACACCGTGGCAGCGGCGCTGCCGCCGGAGATCGTCGTGCCGGTCCCCATTCCCGACCAGAGCGAGTTCGAAGTGTTCGCGACTGAGCGCCGTGGCGGCCCCGTGCGCATCCTCGTGCCGCAGCGCGGGAAGAAGCATCACCTCGCCGAGCTCGCCGAGCGAAACGCGCGGGACGCGCTCGAGCAGGAGCGGGTGCGCTGGCTCGCCGACCGTGGCAAGACGGACACCGCGCTTCGGGAGCTCGCGGACGCGCTCGGCCTCGAGGGTCCGCCGAAACGGATCGAGTGCTACGACGTGAGCCACGTCCAGGGCACGAGCGTCGTGAGCTCGATGGTTGTCTTCGAGGACGGCCGGCCGGCGAAGCACGCCTACCGGAGGTTCCGCGCGAAGATCACCGACCGCAACGACGACTTCGCGAACATGCGCGACACGCTGCGCCGCCGCTTCCAGCGCTCGGCCTCGGACGGAGAACGCTGGCCAGTCCCCGACCTCGTGATGCTCGACGGCGGGAAGGGTCAGCTCGCCGCGGGGCAGGCGGCCTTGTCCGACGCCGGCCTCCTACAGATCCCGATCGCCGCGCTCGCCAAAGAGCACGAGGAGCTCTTCGTGCCCAACCGGCCTGACCCGATCGTTCTTCCGCGGACGTCCCAGGGGCTCTATCTGGTCCAGCGGATCCGCGACGAGGCTCATCGCTTCGCGGTCACGTACCACCAGAAGGTGCGTGGAAAACGGGCCGTGCAGAGCGTCCTTGACGACGTCGAGGGGGTTGGCCCAGCGCGCAAACGGGCGCTGCTTCGCCGGTTCGGGAGCGTGCGCGCGATGCGGGAGGCGCCGGTCGAGGACCTCGCCGCGGTCAGCGGCGTAGGTACAGCGCTCGCCGAACGCATCAAGCAGGCGATCGAGACCTAGCCCGACCTGGCGCCCCCTGCCACTTGAGCTACCTGGGCCGTGCTGGTTCGACGAGTCTTCCAAAGGCGACAGCCGCCCCGTTAACTCATCGTTTCGCAATCTCGGCTACATATCCATGAACATCTCTTGACATTCGATGAGGTAGGCGCGCATCTTCGGCTTATGGCGAATCCGGTGATCGCGCGATGCCCGATCTGTGCTGATGCGCTGACCGTGGCGCGGCTCGAATGCGCAGGCTGCGGCACGCGCATCGAGGGCTCGTTCGCGCTCGGACGCTTCCATCAGCTCTCGGCCGAACAGCTCGAATTCCTGGAGACCTTCATCAAAGCACGCGGCAACTTCAAGGACGTTGAGCGCGAGCTCGGAATGAGCTATCCAACGGTCCGCTCGCGCCTCGATGCGGTGATCCGCGCGCTCGGATTCCCCTCGCAGGCAGAGCCTGACCGTGAGGCCGAACGTCGCAAGGAGATCCTCCGCGAGCTCGCCGAAGGTCGCATCGCGCCCGACGACGCCGCGTCGCTTCTGGAACGGGAGCCCGCGTCATGACCATCGATCCCCAGGACGAGCAGCGCCGGCGCGATGAGGAGCAGCGCGAGCGTGACCGCGCGCAGCGAGAGCGCGAACGGGATCTCGAACGCGCACAACGTGAGGTCGAACGAGACCGCGAGCGGGCCGAGCGCGACCGCGAGCGCGAACAGCGACGCGACGAGCGCCGCGCTCGCCACGAGGAGCGCCATGCGTTCCGATTCGCTAAGCACGGGTTCGACGTGAACGTCGACATCGATCCGGACCAGATCGCCCGGTCGGTGAGCTCGGCGTTCGTTGGCATGGACGAGGACGACGGTGAGAGCCACGACGAGACAGTGGAGAAGAGCTTCGTGGTGGAGGGCATGCCACGTCTACGGGTGCGCAACGTCTCGGGCGAGACCAACATTCGCGCAGGTGGTCCGGGGCAGGTCCGGGTCGTCGCTCGCAAGCGTGTGAAAGGCGGGAGCGCCGATCGGGCGAAGCGCCTTCTCGAGAACGTCGAGGTCCGCATCGAGCAGCGCGGGAATGACATCTTTGTCGAGCCGCACCTCTACGAGCAGGAGCGGAGCTGGCTCGAGATGTTCCGTGGGAAGCGTTTCCGAGTGGACTTCGACATCACCGTGCCTCGCGAGTGCGCCATCGACGCGCAGACGGTCAGCGGCGACATGGAAGTGCAGGGCACGCGGGGGCCGATGCGTGTGGAGAGCGTCTCCGGCGACGTCTCCATAGGCGATGCACAGGGTCCGATGCGAGTCAAGAGCGTAAGCGGCGACGTTGAGGTCACGGACTACGTGGGGGCCCTCGAGGGCAGCGCCGTGAGCGGGGACGTCAGTATTCGCGGCCGCGTGCGAAGCTGCGAACTGCACACGGTGAGCGGGGACATCTCTGTTGATCTGGATCCCGACCCGTTCGGCCGCGAGAGCCGGCTGAAGACGATCAGCGGCGACGTGGAGATCGGGCTGATCGCTGCCTCGTGCACGTGCGACTACCACACCGCGAGCGGCGATCTCGAGTGCGACGCGCCGGCGCGGATCATCCGCGAGGGTCGGAAGGATCGGATGGTGATCATTGGAGAAGGTGCTGGGCGCTTGAACGTCAAGACGGTGAGCGGCGATCTCACGATCAAGCCGGCCTCATCGTCGCTCGCCGAAGAGCCCGCCGCCGCTGGCGCATCCGCTGACCGTGAATCCGAGTCCGAAATGGAAGCGGACGCCGAACGGACCGTCCCGATGGCAGCGCCGGCTTCGGCCAGGGTTCGGGATCTCCTTGAGCGCCTCGCGCGCGGGGAGGTCACGGTCGACGAGGCGGCAGCCAAGCTCGACGAAACACGCAGGGCTCACTAGATGCCAAGTGAAGAGGGCAAGCAGATCCTCCAGCTGCTGGCTGAGGGCAAGATCGACGTCGAGCAGGCTTATCGCCTCCTGCGCGCCCTTGGCGATGTCGACGAGCGCGCGCCACGCCCGCCGCGCGAGCCTTCGCCGCCTCCGGGTCCGCCAGGGCCTCCCGGCGGGCGTGGACGGATCCTGCGCATTCGCGTAACGGAAGACGGTGAGCAAAAGGTCAACGTCGCGATCCCGCTTGCGATCGCGCGTATCGGAAAGATGAAGCTTGCCTCGAGCGGTCTCGTACGGGGGCATCTCGGGAAATTCGGGATCGATCTGGACGAGTTGCTCAAGAGCGTCGACTTCCCTGGGAAGATCGTGGACATCGCCGACGACGAGGGCAGCGGCTGCGGCGCGAACCGGACCGGCGGGAGCGGTTCAGCGCCGTCGATGGGATCGACCTGCGGGTCGAGACAGGCGAGATCTTCGGTGTACTCGGGCCGAACGGCGCTGGCAAGACCACCACGATGAAGATGCTGGCGACGCTCCTCATCCCGACGAGCGGCAGCATCCGCGTGCTCGGCATCGACCCGCTCGAGCGTCCTCGCGACGTCCGCGCGCGGTTGGGTGCGATGCTCTCCGGCGAGCGGAGCCTCTACTGGAAGCTCACCGCGCGCGAGAACCTCGAGTACTTCGCAGCGCTCTACCACGTTCCGCCGAAAGAGACACGCGCGCGGATCGAGCGTGCGCTGGCTGCGGTGAAGCTCTCCGATCGGGCCGACGACTACGTGGAACGGTATTCGACAGGTATGCGGCAGCGTCTGGCGCTCGCGCGGGCGCTTCTGCCCGATCCGCAGCTCGTGATCCTCGATGAGCCGACCGTGGGTCTCGATCCACAAGCCGCACGAGATCTGCGCGACCGCGTACGCGAGCTGCGTGCACAGGGACGCACCGTGCTCCTGACGACTCACTACATGGAGGAAGCTGACCAGCTCTGCGACCGCGTCGCGATCATCGACCACGGACGGATCGTCGCGCTGGACACCCCTGCCGCCCTGAAGCGGACGATCCGCGCTGAGGAGATCGTCCGCATCGACATCGGCGTCGCGGCAGACGGTGGCCGGCAGGTGCTCGAGCGGCTTGCGCGCGTGGGTACGGTCGCGCGGCACGAGCGCACCAACGGCACGCTGGCCGTCACTGTCCATTGCGCCTCGGCGCGCGAGCTCGTCCCCGCCGCGTTCGACGCCGCTCGCGCCGAGGGCGCGACCGTGCAGCACGTCGAGGTCGTGCCGGTCACGCTCGAGGATGTCTTCATCTCGCTCACCGGGCGGCAGCTCCGGGAATGACAAGGCTCGAGGCCGACCTGCGCGCTTTCGCGGCCGCGGCCGTCAAAGAGCTTCGGATCACGCGCCGCTATCCCGCGATGTATCTGGGCATGATCTTCTGGCCGGTCCTCTTGCCCGCGGTCTGGGTCCTCATGGCGCAGGCGTATTCGGGAGGGAACGATGCGCGTGCCGTCGCCGCGTTCGCCGCACGCGCCGGCACGACCGAGATCGCCGGATTCGTTTTCGTCGGCTTCGCGATGTACATGTGGCTCTCGACGATCCTCTGGGGACCCGGGACGGCGCTGCGTCGGGAGCAGATGCAGGGAAGCCTCGAGGCCACATTTCTCACGCCGACCTCGCGTCTCGTTCCGCTCTTCGCGCCGCCGATCGCGGCGCTTCCGAACATTCTCTTGACGTTCGGCGTCATGGGGATCGCGCTGTGGCTGCTCTTCGGCGTGGTCCCCGCACCGGACGCTGCGCTCCGCGCGGTGGCAGTCACCATCGTCGGACTGCCGGCGATGTACGCGATCGGCACACTGTTCGCGGCGGGGGTCCTCCGCTACGGGGAGATCGGACCGGTCGTCCAGATCGTCAGGGGCACGTTCGTGCTCGCTTGCGGAATCACCTTCCCCGTGGCGATGCTTCCGGCCTGGGCCCAGTTCGGCGCAGCGCTCCTGCCTCCGACATACATCGTCGCCGACATCCGTGCCGTGCTGCTCCGCGGCCTCGGGCTGGCGGACGTCGCCGGCGACGTCCTCGTAACGCTTGCGCTCACCGTCGTGATCGCCCTTCTCGCGGTGTTCCTCTTCCGAGCGCTCGAGGAGAGCGCGCGCCGCACGGGGATGCTGGGCCGCTTCTGATGGAGGAGATCCGCGCCGCCATCGCCATCGGGAAGAAGGACCTCATTATCTTGTCGCGCTATCGGATCGCGGTCGTGTCACAGATCTTCACGCCCCTGTATCAGGGGGTCATTCCGGCGTTCTTGTTCGGCGCCTCGTTCGCGGTGGGCGGTCGCGTCCTCGGCCTCGAGTCCACTGTCGGCACCGACAACCTCGCCGGCTTCGTCTTCCTGGGCGGCGTGATCAGCGGCCTCGTCGCCACGTCGTTCTGGGCGATGGCGATGGGTCTGCGCAATGAGATGGATCAGGGCACGCTCGAGGCGACGTGGCTCACTCCGACCAGTCACGAGACGCTGGTCATCGGCCGCGCGTTCGGTGGGCTCGTGTGGTTCATCCTCAGCCAGATCGTCCTCTTCGCGATCGGCATCGCGGTGTTCGGGCTGCGTTTCCGTCCCGAGATCGTGTACGCGTTGCCGGCCGTCATCGTCGCGATCGTGGGGATGATCGGGGTTGCTTACATCCTCGCCGCGATCGTGCTCCTCATCCGAGAGGCCAACTTCTTCATCGACTGCACGAATTTCCTGTTCGGGACGGCCTCTGGCGCCGCGTTCCCGGTCACGCTCCTCCCAGGCGTCTTCGTGCCAATCGCGTTCGCCCTGCCGACGACCTACGCGATGGATCTCCTCAGGCAGCAGGCCATCGGCGCGCGGCCCGTCCTCGATCCAACCCTCGAGTACGTCGGGCTCCTCGCCACGACCGCGGTGATCTATCCGATCGGCCGGTGGGCGTTCGCGCGGGCCGAGCGAACCATGCGACGGCGCGGCACCCTCGCCCAGTACTAGATCAATCTCTGGCTGCGCCAGGAGACACGCTCAGGGCTGGTGGACTCGCTCCTCGCGGGTCAACCGCTCGTCGCTCGTTCATGGATCAATCTCTGGCTGCGCCAGGAGACACGCTCAGGGCTGGTGGACTCGCTCCTCGCGGGTCAACCGCTCGTCGCTCGTTCATGGCCGCTCTGAACTAGAGTTTCCGCCGATGCGGATCATCTGGCGCGCGCTGATCAACGCGGTCGCGATCGTCGTCGCGGCGTATGTGGTGAACGGGTTCCTCGGTTCGGCCGCGATCACCTGGGGCAACGCCGCGTACGGCTACGGCGACGCCGACAAGTGGATCTCGCTGCTCCTCACCGGCCTGGTCCTCGGCATCGTCAACGCATTCGTTCGCCCGATCATCTCGCTGATCGCGATGCCGATCACGTGCCTCACGCTCGGCCTCTTCCACTTCGTGATCAGCGCGCTCATGCTGCTGCTCGTCTCGGTGATACCGCAGCTCGGGTTCCACGTCGAAGGCTTCGTCGCTGCCTTTCTCGCGGCGATCGTGATGGCCGTCGTCGGCCTCGTCCTCTCGTGGATCCTGCCCGACTGACCCGATCGGGTCAGCCGGACTTCGTCGTCGTCACAGGGCTCTCCGGCTCGGGCAAGTCTCAGGCGGTGAAGGTCCTCGAGGACCTCGGCTACTACATGCTCGACAACCTCCCGCCCGCGCTCATGGCGACGGCGCTCGATGTCTCCCGCAAGGGAGGCAAGAACAAGGTCGCGTTCGTGATTGACGCCCGGAGTGGCCCTCTCTTCGCGGACGCCAAGAAGGAGCTCGATGCGATGGAGCGGGCCGGGACGAGGGTGCATCTTCTGTTCTTCGACGCCTCCGACGATGTGCTCCTCCGCCGGTACAGCGAGACCCGGCACCGGCATCCGGTCGATGCGCCGGGCGGCGTGCAGCCATCCATCGACGAGGAGCGACGCCTGTTGGTCGACCTGCGCGCTCGTGCCGACAAGGTGATCGACACCACCCATCTTTCGGTGAAGGACCTGCGCGACACGCTCTTCTCGCTCTACGGCGCCGACAAGACCGGGATGCTCGTGCATGTCGCGAGCTTCGGATACAAGTACGGCCTCCCGCCAGCGGCCGATCTGGTCTTCGATGTGCGGTTCATGGAGAACCCCTTCTATATCCCCGAACTGCGCGATCTCACTGGCAGCGACCAGGCGGTGCGCGACTATGTGCTTGGACACCCCGCGACCAAGGAGTTCCTCGGTCACGTCGTGCCATTCCTTCGCTTCGCGCTGCCTCGCTACGAGGCGGAGAAGAAGGCGCGCTTGAGCGTCGCATTCGGCTGCACCGGTGGACGCCATCGCTCGGTGGTCATTGCGGATGAGGTCGCGCGCGCGATGCGCGAGTTCTGGCCGGGCGAGATCGAGGTCGAGCATCGCGACGTCGATCGGCCTGAGGTGCGCACCTAGTGCGCGAACGTCTGGTGATCGGCAACTGGAAGATGAATCCGCCAAACATCGCCGATGCGGTCGAGCTCGCCCGGGACGTGGCGGCGCG
>VBIL01000033.1 GCA_005879975.1 Chloroflexota bacterium | reverse complement strand
AACGGAATGCGTTCGCGCTCCTTTGTTTGGGATGGCGAACTTTGCGACATCGACCGAACGGTGCATCGGAAGATAGACGCTGACCTCATGGCCGAGCGCGGCAAGCGCCTGAGGCAGAGAGCCCGCGACATCGGCGAGGCCGCCGACCTTGGCGTAGGGAGCGACCTCGGCGGCCGCGAACGAAATCCGCACGGAGCAGAAGGATGTTAACGGCGTGTAAGGATTCCGCCTTGCGCCCCCTCGGACGCACGGTATGGACACGAATGCGTTAGATACGTAGTAGGCGGGATAGAGGCCCTAGAGGGAGTGGAGCAGATGAAGGCACTACATCGGAAACTCGCGCTCGGACTCGTGATCGGCGTCGGTAGCGTGGCCATGTTCGGGGCGGCGGCGCTCGGCGCCTTCGGACCGGACATGTCCTCGAGCCTCGGCTCGGCGATCGCTCCCGTCGGCTCGGTGCTCGGGACCGACAAGCCAGACAGATTCAAAGGAATCCTCGATGCCCTGGTTCAGAAGGGCGTCATCACACAGCAGCAGGAGGACGCCATCCTCGCCGCGATGAAGGATGAGGCTGGCAAGGCTTCCGTCCGCGTCAACGTGGTGCGCGATCTCTTCGGCGCTGCGGCTCAGTACCTCGGTACCACCGACAAGGACCTTCACGCGAAACTCCCCGGGACGAGCCTTGGGAAGATCGCTGACGGTATGGCGCCCGCGAAGAGCCGCGCCGGGCTCGTCTCCGCCCTTACGACCGCGGCGAACGCTGATGTCGACAAGGCGGTCGCTGCGAACAAAATCAGCACCGACCAGGCGACTGCGCTTCGGGCGAAGATCGGTGGCGAGATCACCTCGCTCGTCGACCGGACCTGGCCGACGAAGCCGACAGCCGCCACACGGGCGCCGAACGTGAGGGGCTTCCTCGGCGAGATGTCGAAGACCGCGCAGACGTTCCTCGGACTCTCGGCCAAGGACATCGCGAATGCGATGCGGAACGGTCAGAGCCTAGGCGAGCTCGCGAACGCGACCAAGCCCAACGGTCGGGACGGTCTCGTCACCGCGCTCACCACAAGCGCGACCGCGCAGATCGATGCGGCCGTCGCCAACAACAAGCTCACGGCCGATCAAGCAACGGCCTTGAAGGGCAAGATCGGCGGTGAGATCGCGTCCTTCGTCGATCGCAAGTTCCCAGTGCGGAACTCGACGAAGCCCGCGTCACCGGCGGGCGGGACCAAGCCGACGGTACCCGCGAACGGCGCGAACCCGACGACACCGACGACCAAACCGACGGCGACGCCGTTCGAAGACCGGAACTAGTACCAGCTACCCGCTCCTCACTCCGCGCGAGAACGCCGGGTCACGAGCCCGGCGTTCTTCGTTTTCATCCGGTATCCGTTCGGTCGCGAGTAGGAACGGGCCTGCGCGCCAGTCGTTGCACTTATCGCTGGGGAGACGGGGCGGAGGGCGGAAGCATGTCGAACCCGCTCACACATGTCGCGGCGCGAAGTGCCGGCGTTATAGTCGGCGCGCCACCGAGAGGCACGGAGTTGGGAATGGAGCGGGTACTAGAGGGCCGGTACAAGATCGAGGAGCCGCTCGGTGTGGGTGGCTCTTCACAGGTTTACCTCGCCCGCGACCAGGCACTGAATCGCGACGTCGCGCTGAAGGTGCTCGACCCGGGCGCCGCTGCCGATGGAAATACCCGCAGGATGTTCGTCAAGGAAGCGCGCGCGCTCGCGCAGCTCTCACACCCGAACATCGTCGCCGTCTACGACGTGGGCGAGGTCGACGGTTCGCCGTTCATCGTCATGGAGTACCTCGCCGGCGGCTCGCTGAAGCAGAAGATCGAGGGCACGGGTCCGCTCAAGCCAGGAGACGCGGTCCGTGTCGCGATCGAAGTCGCCAACGGCCTCGCGTTCGCGCACTCGAAGGGCATCATCCACGCCGACCTCAAGCCCTCGAACATCCTGTTCGACGCGAACGAGACCGCGAAGATCTGCGACTTCGGCATCGCCCGCACGCCGCAGGAAGACGCCGATACTCCGCAGCTGTACGCGACGGCGATGTACGTGGCTCCCGAACGCGTTGAGGGCAAGAGCACCTCGGTGCAGTCAGACGTCTACGGCCTGGGCCTCGTCCTCTATGAGGCGCTCGTAGGCAAACCGCCGTTCACGAGCTCGAACGCCGCGGTCCTGCTGCGCGACCACGTGGTGCGTCAGCCCGTACCGCCGAGCCACCTCCGGCCGTCGGTGCCTAAGGAGCTCGATACGGTCGCGCTGAAGGCGCTGGCGAAGCAGCCGAGCCTCCGCTACCAGAAGGCGAGCGACTTCGCGGTCGCTCTTCAGCGGATCGAGAACGTCGACAAGGAGCTCGCGACCACACGCATGGTGATGGCCGATCCGCTCGAAGACTTCATCCCGAGGACCGAGCAGAGCCCAGTGGTCGCGTTGTTCTCCGCCTACGGCCAACCGATCCGGCGGGTGTTCTTCGCGCTGTTCGCCGCACTGCCGGTCTTCGCGATGGCGACGCTCGCGGGCTTCGAGATCGTGGGCTCGCTCCTGGCGGCCGCCCTCGTCGCGGTCGTCGGTGCCGCCGGCCAGCTTGGCATTGCCATTGCGATCGGCTGGGTGATCGAGACCGCGCTTCTCTTCGTGTTCGTACCCGGTCTTTCGCTGCTCTTCGCGGCGCTCGGCGTCCTGCTTTACTTGAGAACCACGCCGCCTGAGCAGATCGCGCTCGCGATGGCTATTCCAGTGCTCACGCCCCTTGGTCTGGCGCCGGCGATGATCCTCACCGCCGCCGCCGTGTTCGGCCTGACCGGTGTTCTCACGGTGGGCGCGAGCGCCGCGATGACGATGCTCTTCGCGGTCGCGATGGGCGTTCAGTCGCTTGGCCCATACGCGCAGACCGGCCTGTCGCTACGACAGGAGTCGCTCTTCAATCCGGTGCGGGCGGCCGAGACAAAAGCAGCGCTCGCGACGTTTGTCCAGAACTCGAACGACCGCTTGGGCCCGCTCGGCACGCAACTCGACCCCGCCGTCCTCTGGTCGCAGATGAGCGGCCTCGTTTCGCGGCTGGCTGGCGCGACGCTCGAGACGTGGATCGCGACGGTGCTCGCATGGACGATGGCCGCGCTCACCGTATGGACCGTCACGCGCCTCTTGCGCACTTTCTTCGACACGCTGCTCCGCCGCCCGAAGCGCTGGTTCGCGTTGTACGTCCTCGCGGCCGGAGCGGGCGTCACCGGCGGCGCCGCCATCCTGTACATGCTTGCGGTGACGCTCTCCGCGCTGGACAACGCGCCCGGCCGGCCCGGGAACGGTGTGCTGTTCCTCGCCGCGATGACCGGCGCGATCCTCGCGCTCGCCGCGGGGGTCGTGATCAGCGCGACCGAGCAGCCCGAGCCTGAAGCGGAAGGATCGATCCCGATGGCCGCGCGAAGGATGCCCGTCCGCTAGGCCTAGCGAGCCTTCTTCGCGGGAAGCTTCTTCGCATAGGCGTGCGCCTTATCGACCCACGCGCGCAGCTTTGCGGGACTCTTCACGACAACGTCGGGCACCACGACGTATTCCTTCATCGGTCGTCCGGGCATCGGTTCGAATGTCTTCGCGGTCGTTGCGCCGGCGATCGTGCGCTCTTCGCCGAACCGCACCACGACCTTGTCCTGGTAGGTGCCCGCGAACATGTTCCCGTTTAGGAAGAGCGCGGGATAGCCGAACATCGGCCGCGCCTTGATGCTCGGATCGCTCGGCTTCGCTTTCTCGAATGCGGCGATCAGCTCGGGCGGTGACTTCTTCCAGGCCATCGCTGCGAGAGGGTACGCCCGAAGTAGAATCGACGGCACGCGGGTGTGTTGTAGTGGTAGCAAACAACCTTCCCAAGGTTGCAGTACGGGTCCGATTCCCGTCACCCGCTCAGTAGAAACCTAGATGACGACACGTGAATCGTTGAAAGCGCTGGTCGGCAAGCGCGTCGTACTCGATCTCACATCCGCAGCCGATAGCGCGCTCGCCCGCGGCAAGCTCCTCGGAACGATCGACGCGGCCGACGGTCTCGTCCTCATCATCGAGCCCGACGAAGCCCCAGGCACGCGACGCAGCGTACATTCACACCACGTGACGAACGCTCGTGCGGTCTAGCGATGGACCGAGCGCTCATCCAATTCATCTGCGTGCGGACGGATCATCGGAAGAAGCGGCCCGTGGATCCGTCGAGCCCGTTCAACGTGGCCGAAGAAGGGGGCTGGGCGTACTGCCCCGGTGGCATGCCGGACGGTCACAAGTGGTTCAAAACCGGCGGCATCACACGCGCCGCGCTCGCGAAATTCGACTGGCCCGAAGAGAACGAAGCCGAGAGCTAGAGGCTGAGCGGGCGCGCCACCGGATCTTTGAACATGGCGCCCGGATCTTCCTTCCAGCGCGCCGGCTGAACGTCGATATACAGCTCGATCTCGTTGCCGTCCGGGTCCTCGATGTACAGGCTGTGGGTAACGCCGTGATCGGTCGCACCCGCGATGCGCACGCCCGCGGCGGCGATCGCATCGCGCGCCTCGCGGAGCTCGTCGTCGGACTCGCCTACCTTCAGTCCGAAGTGGTACAGACCGATTCGTCGTCCGCGCGGGATCGGTGCAGCGCTCGGTCCGACCTCGATCAGTAACAGCTCGTGATGCGTGCGGCCGGACGAGAACGCCGCCGCAGGGAACGCGAGGCCTTCCTCGGGCGTGATCTCCGTCCAGCCAAGCGTCTCGCCGTAGAACGTGCGCGACCGCTCGAGATCGCGAACATATAGGACGATGTGGCCGAGCTCTTTGACCTTCATTTACTACTCCCTAGGTATACGCGTAACGCATCGCCGACACCGCGGAGATCGGTCCAGGTATTCCTCCGCCCGCGACGGCGCCCGCGAAGGCTCCGGGATTCCACGCCGCGTGGTACGGCCAGAGCGGATACATGCGCCTCTGCGCGGGCGATACCGCGACCGCGACGCTCGCCTACTACAACTCGGGGTCGTTTGGCTGGGTCGCGGGCCGGATGGGCGAGTCGGCCTACCTGGGCACGTGGGCCAGCGAGCCGGGCCAAGACCGGCCGAGCATTCTTGGAGGTGACGGCCAGCTCGGTTCGCCCGCGACGGGATGGCCGCGCTACGACCGGATCGCCGTGCAGCCCGCTCCCTATGTCTGGCCGGGGCAGGTCGCCTGGTTCCAGTTCACGCTGAAGGCACCATCTAACCCCGGGACGTACCGCCTCTATGTGCGTCCGCTCATCGAGGGTGCGACCTGGCTTGAGGACATCGGCGTGTTCTGGCAGGTGACGGTCCTCAAACCCGACGGCTCGGTGCCTAATGCGACTCCGCCGGATCCGGTGGGCGTGCGCTTCCAGATCGATCCAGGCGTGAGCGCGCCGGATATCGCGCTGGTCCATCAGGGAGTGCAGCACGAGAGCGCGTTCCTCGACGCGAACGCAGGCGGTACGCGCCGCTCTCCTTCGCTCGTACACGTTTACGTCGGCGACAGCACGCAGCGCTACTGCTGCCTGACCATCGGCGACAGCTTCGAGATCGTCACATCGAACCCGGCCTGGCGGACCCCGCCAGCCTCCGCGCGGGACACCTGGACCGCCGACACCGAACGCACCGAGCTGGCCGCGCACGAGTACGTGCACCTCTGGCAATACGCGATGGGCGGCAACGCCTGCATGGTCGGCGTCCGCTGGATGGCCGAGGGAATGGCGGAGTCGTTCGCCTACCGCTCCCTCGTTGCTGACGGGATCATCCCGCAAACGAACCTTGACACGTTCACGAGACGTCAGCTCACGACGGCGTCGAACCAGGTCGCGCTCTCATCGCTCGAATCATCCTGGCCAGCGAACGCCAACCCCTTCGCTATTGGGTACCTCGCCGTCGACCGGCTGCTCGCGCCGAAGGGCATCGCCACCATCCGCGACTGGTGCGCGCGCGTCGGGTCCGGACAGGAGTGGCACCAGGCCTTCGCCGCGGCGTTCGGCGAGTCGACGGATGCGTTCTATTCGCGCTTTGAAGCTTTCCGCGCCGCGTATATCCGCTAGTCACTCTTTTCAGTAACTACTAGCTTCCGGAAGTAGAAGGCGCGCGCTGGTGTTCCTCCCGCGAGCGCATGCCTGGGTGCGAGATGTCCCTCGCGGATTCACACGGACGAGCGGCGGGCTCCAGATCCTGGGAGCGGCGGGGCTGATCCCTCGGGCGATCACCGGTGTGCTCCCGTGGCTCACTCCGCCCGTCGCGGCGTATGGCCGCTTCGTCGTCGTACCCTTTTGATCGTGGAGCTCAAGCCGGGGGATCAGGCACCCGCCTTCGCACTCCCTGACGAGAACGGGGAGGTCGTCTCGACGAAGGACCTGAAAGGGTCGCGCTACGTCGTCTACTTCTATCCGAAGGACGACACGCCGGGGTGCACGACCGAAGCGTGCCAGTTCACGGACAACTTTCCCCAGTTCGAGATGCTCGGCGTACCGGTCCTTGGCGTCTCGCGGGACGATGCGTCAGCGCATCAAGCTTTCCGAAAGAAGTACAGCCTCCGCGTACGGCTTTTGACCGACGCCGACCGTAAGGCTCACGACGCATACGGCGCGTGGGGCGATCGGCCCGGACGAGGCGAGGGCGTGATCCGGTCGACGTTCCTTATCGGGCGGGACGGCCGCGTCGAGCGCGCGTGGTACGCGGTGAAGCCCGACGGCCACGCGCTTGAGGTGCTTTCCGCCCTTCGCGCCTAGCGTCCCGCCGCGTCTGCCCGTCTTCCTCGAAGCGGAGCACCTTGAAGCCCTCGGCGTACGAGTAGCGCTTCTTCTTGCCGGTCTCCCGCATCCAGCCGCGGACGAAGTCCACGCTCTCGGGCTCGATCTGCGAGCGGTGCGCGAGGAGGGCCCTCATCTTGATCTCGACCACATCGCTGACATCGACGATCGTGTCCGGTTTGCCGAACGCCATGAGAAAGAGCGCCTTTGGCTTGTGCGGCTCGAGCCGCTCTTTCTGCCAGAGCTCCGGCAGCATCTGCCGGGTGGACGCGTCCGGATTGATCGACCGCAGGACAACCTCACCCGCGGCGATGTGGTCGGGATGGTTTACATAGCCGCCACCGTACCGGGTCGTCGGGTCCATCGTGAATATCACGTCCGGTCGGTGCCGGCGGATCTCGCGCGCGACGGCCCGACGGACGTCGATCGTGGGCTCGAGGTAGCCGTCTTCGAAGTCCAGGAAGACGACGTTCTTCACGCCGAGGATCCGCGCGGCCTCGCGTTGTTCCGCGGCGCGAACGTTGCGCAAACGCTTGCGCGTCATCTTGGGATCCTGGGAGCCGGATGCTCCGTTGGTGACCATGCAGTACGTGAACTCGACTCCGGCCTTCGCCCACTTGGCGACCGTTCCGGCCATCCCAAACTCGGCGTCATCGGGGTGTGCGTAGATCGCCATGGCGCGCTGGACTTCGAGTGTCTTGTCGAACCGCACGTGACTAGTGTCGCGCGAACGCGGCGTTCGGTCCGAACGGTGCTGTCAGCGCGCCGCTGGCCACGGAAGCAGAACCCCTCGGGGCGGATCGCGGAGCCCGTCGTGCTGCGATCGCCCAATCTTCCGGCCGGGTATCGTCCGCGGGCGATGCGCCGCGCCACCGGGCAGGCCCCCGGTCGGATCAATCTCATCGGTGAGCACACCGACTACAACGACGGGCTCGTGCTGCCCGTCGCCCTGGGCTTGGGCGTCACCGTGGGCGTGCGAGGGCGCGACGACCGCACCGCGCACCTGGTGACCGATGCGGACGTGGAGCCACGCGAGACGTGGTTCGTCCTCGGTGAGGAGCGGAGGGACGGGACTTGGGCGGACCGCGCTCGGGGAGTGACCGCGGCGCTGCAGGCCCGCGCCGCGATCCTTGGCGGCTTCGACGCCGAGATCAGCAGCACGCTCCCCCTCGGCGCCGGACTCGGTTCGAGCGCCGCGCTCGCCGTCGCGCTCGTTCGCGCGCTGCGCGAGCTCTTCGGCCTGGTGCTCGACGACGCCGAGATCGCCCAAGTCGCTCACACCGCGGAGACCGAGTTCGTCGGCGCGCGCGCGGGGCTGATGGATCAGCTCGCTTCGATCCACGGCCGCCGCAGCGAGGCGCTGCTCATTGATCTGCGCGATCTCTCGCGCATCAGGGTTGCGCTGCCGCTCGCGCTCGAGCTTGCGGTCATCGACTCAGGGACGCGGCATGAGCACGCCACCGGCGGATACAACCGCCGGCGAGAGGAATGTGAAGAGGCAGCGCGGCACCTCGGTGTGGATTCGCTTCGGGACCTCGAGCATCGGCCTCTCGAGGAAGTGCTGGAGCGCCTTCCACCGCCGCTCGATCGACGTGTGCGGCACGTGATCACCGAGAACGTGCGCGTGCGCGATGCGGTCGCGGCATTGCGCGTGCGCGACATGTCGAAGCTGGGCGCTCTGCTCGATTCATCGCACCGGTCGCTTCGCGACGACTACGACGTCTCGACGCCGGAGCTCGATCGTCTCGTGCACTTGGCGCGCGACGATCGCGCGGTGCAGGGCGCTCGCCTCGTTGGCGGGGGATTCGGTGGCAGCATCCTCGCATTGACCGAACGGGGTGAGGCGGAAAGCGCCGCCGAGCGCATTCTTCGCCGCTACGACCGGGGCCGCCTCGTCGCCATCGTGCCCTGATGGGGATCGGAAGGCTGTCGGATGGCCTCGCGCCGACGCCGCCGATGGGGTGGAACAGCTGGAATCGGTTCGGCATCCAGATCAACGAGCGGCTGGTGCTCGAGACCGCCGAGGCGATGGTCGAGAGCGGGATGCGCGATGCGGGCTACCGCTACGTGGTCATAGATGACGGCTGGATGGCGCCCGAGCGCGACCGCAACGGTGACTTCGTCGCCGATCCGGCGAAATTTCCTAGAGGCATCGCGGCCCTCGCCGAGCGGGTCCACGCGCTCGGTCTGCGGTTCGGCATCTACACCGACGCCGGCACAAGAACGTGTCAGGGCCTGCCGGCAAGCCTGGGCTACGAGTTCCGGGATGCCCGCCGGTTCGCGGAGTGGGGCGTCGACTACGTGAAAGTCGACTGGTGTCACACCGATGGGCTGAGCCCGCGCGCGTGCTACGCGAAATGGGCGATGGCCATCCATGCGGCGAGGCGGCCGATCGTTCTCTCCATATGCGAGTGGGGCCGAGCGCGACCCTGGGAATGGGCCGGTACGCTCGGACATCTCTGGCGAACGTGCTGGGACATCCAGCCGGAATGGTCGAGCGTCACGGCGATCCTCGATCGGCAGGCGGACCTGCATGCGTACTCAGGTCCCGATCACTGGAACGATCCGGACATGCTGGAGGTCGGAAATGGCCTCTCCGACGGCGAGGATCGTGCGCACTTCGCGCTCTGGGCGATGCTCGCCGCGCCGCTCATGGCCGGGAACGATCTGCGCCAGATGAGCGACGATGTCCGCAGAGTCCTCACCGCGAACGAGATCGTCGCGATCGACCAGGACGCCCGCGGCATGCAGGCCCGGCGCATCCGCCGCGAGGAAGACACCGAGGTGTGGGTGCGAGGCCTGGCGGGCACGCGAGCCATCGCGGTCGCGCTGTTGAACCGCGGGTCGGAGGACCGGGAGCTCAGTGCCGGGCTGGACGAGGTTGGATTCGCGGCGACCGACGTTGTCCGAGTTCGCGACCTTTGGCTGCGATCCGACATTGGTGCGCGCCGCCGCGAGATCGTGAGCACCGTCCCTTCGCATAGCGCTGCTGTTCTCCGAGTGACGGCGTACTAGTACCCACCTGACCCATTCGTACCTGGGCCGATTAGCGATACCGCCATGAGAGCGATCTCATCAATTTGGCGGAGGGCATCGGAGGCGCTGCAGGGCATCTTTTTCGCGCCATGGGTGTGGTGGGGCGGTGGGGTGTCTGCGTCGCAATTTGCGCGGCGGCTGTCTTTACCTTGCTCACTGCGGAGTCCCCGGCGGCCGCTCAGTCTGCGCTCCTCGACACGCTCTCCACGCACGTCACGCTCGCGCGCGAGGGCGCCGTCGACGAGGTCATGACCGAGCGAGTCATCCGTAGCGGCGACACCGTCGCCACGGACCGGACCGGCCACGCGGTGGTGACCTATCCCGACGGATCGACGGCCCTGCTCGAGGAGTCGAGCGAGCTCACCATCGAATTCGTCCGCACGACCGCGGGCGATTACGTGGTGCGGATGCAGCAGACCCTCGGCCGCGTCTGGTACGCGGTCACGAGAACGGTCGCTTCAGGCGGCCGGTACGAGGTACGGAGCGCGGCCATGGCTTCGGTCATCCGCGCCGGGTCAGGCTCGTTCGTTGCGGTCTTGCCGGATGGCGAGACGACCGTGGTCGCGACCGCCGGGAGCGTCGAGACAAATGCCGGCGGGAGCGCGGTCACAGTTCCGGCGGGCGCGTCCACGGTGGTGAGCGCCGCCGGGACCCCGTCGCCACCGGGCCCCGCCGCGATGGTCATCCCACCGGCGACACCTCCACCACCCACGCCACCGACCACGCTCGCCACGCCCCGCCCGCACGTCCAGACGCCGTCGGCATCGTCCGCGGCGACGGGGCGCGCGCCAACACCCAGCGCCGCGCCGACGAGCGCGTTCGCGCCTCCGGTCTCCACGCTCCCTCCGCTACCCCTCGTGACCACGATGGCGAAGGTCACGAGAACCCCGGCGCCGAGCGCGACGCCGGCGCGAAGAGAGCCGACCGCGAGCGCGAGATCGGCACAGCCCGCGGCGAAGCCGACGGCCAGCGCTCGTGCCACAGCGACGGTGGAGCAGTCGCAGAGCACCTTCTCGACGACGAAACCGACCGCGGCGCCGCCGCCCGCGACCGCCACGCCAAGGCGTAACGCGAAGGGCGTGAAAGACTAGGGCCGCTATCGCGCGATGAGGATCGCGCCGGCCACCATGAGCGCGGCGCCGAGGACCTTCCACACCGTGAGCGATTCGCCGAGAAAGAGCGCGGCGAGTACCACGACGAAGACGACCGAGAGCCGATCGAGGCCGCTCACCGCGCTCGCCTGGCCGATCTTCAGCGCCGCGAAGTACGCGAGCCAGGATCCCGCGCCGGCGAGCCCCGCCAGGCCGATGAAGATCCAGCCCTTCCGGTCGATGCTGCCGAGCTCTCTCACGTCGCCTGCCGCTAAGGCGGCGATCGACGTCACGGCGGCCATGACGATCGCGCGGGCCATCGTCGCCGGGATCGGCGATACCTCGCCGAGGCCGATCTTGCCGAAGATCGCGACGAGCGCCGCCGCAAAGGCGGAGAGAAGACCAAGGATGACCCAGCCGGCGATCTCGGGCACGCGTAACGTCCTGCAGAGCGCGGGCCCGTTCGCGTCGTTTTCCAGACGCCCTGCCTAGGGCAGGCGATTGAACCAGAGAAGCGAGAAAGCGCCGGCCATCACCGCGAGCAGGGCGGCGGCCAATGTGAAGTACGCGGTGAGCTCTGTCTTCTCGTTGCGGATGACGAGCTGCGTGGTGAGGTTCTCGTAGACCGCTCGCAGGTCCTGCTCGGTGCTCGCGTTGAAGTACTCGCCATCGGTGACCTGCGCGATCTTCTTCAGGGTGGCTTCATCGAGCGCGGTGCGGACGGCGCGTCCCTGCAGTCGGACGATCGTGCCGGCAGCGCTCCCCACGCCGATCGTGTAGACGCGGACGCCCCGCGACACAGCCTGATCTACGACGTCGAGCGGAGGCGGGAACTGGTTGTTCTGGCCGTCGGAGAGAAGGACGACCGATGCGGACGAGTGCTGGCCCTGGAGGTAGGCCGGCAGAGGGGTGGCCGTCGGTCGGGGTGTGCCGTTCGGATTCTGTTGCTGCAGGATCGAGCTCGGAAGATCCGTCTCGCTTCCCATCGACTCCTCGATGGCATCGAGCGAGACGAGGATCGCGCGCCCGATGGCTGTCGCGCGCTGCGGCCGCAGGCGGTTGATCGCGGCGATCACCAGGCCTTTGTCGGTCGTCGGCGACTGGACGATCGACGCATCTCCGGAGAACGAGACGACGCCGATCTTCACGCTGTCGCTCTGCTTGTCGACGAACGCGCGCGCCGCCGCCTTCGCCGCCTCGATCCGGTTCGGCTTCATGTCCTCGGCGAGCATCGACCCTGAGACGTCGATGGCCAGGATGACGGTGCCCTCCTGGCTGGGAACAGCGACCACAGCCTGCGGCCGCGCGACGGCGATCGACATGAAGGCGAGCGCGAGCAGGAAGAACGCGGGCGGAACGTGGCGCCGCCAACCTGGCCCTTTGCCGATGGCCTCGCGCACGAGCGAAAGGTTCGCGTACCGGAGCGCGTAGCGATTGCGTCGTCGCTGCGCGAGCACGTACAGCAGAGCGAGGCCGGCGACCACGACGAGCAGAACGAGCGCCGTCGGCCAGATGAACGTCATGCGACCCTTCCCGTCGCCGCGCGACGCGCGGCACGCCGCTTCCGTGCGTACGCGAAGCGAACGATAGAGCGGACCAGGTCCTCGTCGGTACGGAGGACGAGGACGTCGACTCCCGCGCGGGCGAAGGCTCCTGCGAGCCGCTCCTCCCGCCGTCGCGCCGCCTCGGTGAACCGCTCCCGAAAGCGCCGGTCGTGCGTGTCCACCCGAAGCTGCTCGCCGGTCTCGCTGTCGGTGAGGACGACCGGCCCGATGTCGGGCAGCTCGCTCTCGCGAGGATCGATCAGGCGTATGGCGAGGGTCTCGTGCCGGCGCGCGATCCGCAGGAGACGCTCCTCCCATCCCTCGGCGCTGAAGAAGTCTGAGACGACGAAGACGAGCGAGCGTCGCTTGAGCGTGCGCATCCCCGCCTCAAGCAGCTCGCTCAGCGAGGTGAGCGGCGCCTTTTCGAGGCGCGGGCGCTTCTCGAGCTCGTGCAGGAGCCGAAGGACCTGGATCCGGCCGCCGAGCGCGGGGATCGCGCGCTCGACACGCGTCGCGTAGATCGTCGCGCCGACTTTGTTGCCATGGCGTGTCAGAAGACGGGCGAGGACCGCGGTGAAGTCCAGCAGCAGGTCTCGCTTGCGCCGGTCTACCGTGCCGAAGTCGACGGACGGCGAGAGGTCGAGCAGGAAGTGCGCGCTGATCTCGCGATCCTCGAGATATTCGCGAACGTACGGCGTATCGAGACGTGCGGTGACATTCCAATCGATGTGCCGCACGTCGTCGCCGAACGCGTACTCGCGGATGTCCGCCAGGTCGAGGCCCTGGCCCTTGAACACCGTGCGGTAGTCGCCCTGGAGCAGTCCATCGAGTCGCCGCACGATGGTCCAGTCGAGGCGCTGGAGCCGACGCTCAGGCGCGGATCGTGACATGTTCCTGCAATGGCTCAGTAGGGACTGGGATGCGCGCGAGTACTCGGCGGACGACGTCGTCCGCGGTGACCTCGTCGGACAGCGCTTCGAACGAGAGCACGATGCGGTGCCGGATCACGTCGAGCGCGAGGTCCTGGATATCCTGCCCGGTCACGTAACGCCGGCCGCGCAAGAAGGCGAGCGCGCGTCCGGCGAGCACGAGGTTGATCGAAGCGCGCGGGCTCGCACCGTAGCTCACGTACTTGGCGACATCGCCGATGCCGTACTCGGCGGGCTGGCGTGTGGCCGACGAGAGGCGGACTACGTACTCCATCAGCGTGGGGTCGACGAACACGTCATCGACCTCGCGCTGGAGGGCACTCAGGCGGTCCGTGGTCATGACAGGCACGACGGGCGACAGCCTTCCGGTCATGCGCTCGACGACGACGAACTCGTCCATCTCGCTCGGATAGCCGACGAGTACTTTCATCATGAACCGGTCCACCTGAGCCTCAGGAAGCTGGTAGGTGCCTTCGGTCTCGATCGGGTTCTGCGTGGCCATCACGAGGAAGGGGTCCGGGACCTTGTGGGTCTCGCGGCCGATCGTCACCTGACGCTCCTGCATCACCTCGAGGAGAGCGCTCTGGACCTTCGCCGGCGCGCGGTTGATCTCGTCCGCGAGCAGGAGGTTCGTGAACACCGGGCCGAGCGACGTCTGGAAGTCACCGACCCGCTGGTTGTAGATACGGGTGCCGACAAGGTCGGCGGGGACGAGGTCCGGCGTGAACTGGATCCGCTTGAAGTCGCCGGTGATCGCCTGCGCGACCGTCTTCACCGAGAGCGTCTTCGCGAGTCCGGGGACGCCCTCGACCAGAAGGTGGCCGCGCGCGAGGAGGCTGACCAGGAGGCGCTCCAGCAGGTGATCCTGGCCGACGATCACCTTCTTGATCTCGAAGAGGAGCCTGCCGGTGTCGGGTGGGACCGCAACTTGGGGTTCGGTCATTACGTTCCTTCCTCTTAGTCCGGCGGCAAGCCGAGCGCGCCTGCCGCGGTGTCGATGGTTACGGCGAACCCGACCCCGCTGAACGCGGGCTGCCCCGTCGGATTGACGAGTCCGGTCACGATCCCGACGACATCGCCGTCGCGATTCACGAGTGGTCCTCCCGAGGATCCCGGATTCACCGCGGCGTCGAACTGGATGAGCCCGGTGAGCGTTCGCCCCTGCCCGGGAATCTGCACGCTGCGGTTGAGGCCGCTGATCACGCCTGTCGAGAGTGAGCGTGTGAGCGCGAATGGGTTCCCGACGACGATCGCGTCATCTCCGATGCGAACCGTCGATGGACTTCCGAGAGTCGCGGCCGTGATCTGCGCGGGCGGTGTCGCCGGACGCAACGCCGCAATGTCGTTCTCGGCCATCTGCGCGATGACCACCGCCCGCGACTGCGTGCCGTCTGCGAAGATGACCGTCACGCTCGGCCAGCCCTGGACGACATGCAATGCCGTGAGGATGTCGCCGGCCTCGTCGATGACCACTCCGGAGCCTGCTTCAACAAGCGTCCCGTCCGGCTTCGCGGTCTTGATCTGGACCACAGCCGGCGCGACCTTCGCATAGACCTCGCTCATCGCAGGCGTCGGCGTGGGCGATGGGCGTACGTCCTCGGGAGCCGGCACCGGCGCGAGGGAGATCGCGATGAGCAGAGCGGGTCCCGCGAGCGCGACGCCCCACGGGAGGGCGCGACGGATCACCGTTCCGATGCGCTCCCGCTGCGGACTCGGCGACGCGCCGGGTTCGGGGACCGCGTCAGGACGGCCGCGCGGGAACGAGCCGTATGGCCGATCCGCTCTGGTGGGCACGAACCTCGGTCGAGTGTAGGCATCGACCTTCTGCGACCGGGTATGGGTTGAGTAAGAAGGAGATCTCTTGCCTCGTTAGAACGATTGTTCTATCGTGCTTTTCTTGCGGGACCGGCGCCGAAATGGATCAGGACGCTCCCATTTTGCCTAGGACGGATGGCAGTCGATGAGAGAGATCACGTATCGGGAGATCGAGGCGAAGGGCGCGCTGAACCGCGTTCAGGGAATGCCGTTTGAGTGGAGCCTCAACCCGTACGTCGGTTGCGCTCACGCGTGTTCCTATTGTTTCGCGCGCGCCTATAACGCGCGTTATCGCGAACGCGACGTCGGCGAGGCGTTCGATCGGAATATTGAGGTGCGCACAAACTTCGTCGAGCGACTTCGTAGAGAGTTGCAGCGACGCCCGGAGGGGTCGGTCGCGATCGGCACGGCGACCGATCCGTATCAGCCCATCGAGGGCAAGTACCGGCTGACCCGCGGATGCCTAGAGGCACTCGCGGACTTCCCGATGCCGACGAGCATCATCACGAAGGGTCCCCTCGTCGTGCGGGACATCGAGCTGCTCCAGCGCCTCGACGCAAAGGCCGACCTCACCGTCTACTTCAGCGTCCCGTGCGTGGACGAGGACATCGTGCGAAAAACAGATCCGGGCACGGCCCCGCCGCGGCAACGGCTTCGGGCACTCCGGATGCTTCGCGACGCAGGCATCGACGCGGCGGTGCTGTGCATGCCGGTTTTGCCGGGTATCACCGACAGCGAGGAATCGCTCAACCGGGCCGCGAAGGCCGCGAGCGAAGCAGGCGCAACGGCTTTTCGCCACCGGCCACTCAAGATCGACCGCGAGATACGCGACTACTACATCTAGTTCCTTGCCGCTGAGTTTCCGACGCTCGTACCGCGATACGAAGCGCTGTACGGCAACAGCATTCACCCGGGTAAGGACTACGAGCGCGAGCTCGAGAAGCGGGTCACGCGCGTGCGCGCGCGCTACGACTTCCGCGAGCGACCGCCGCGCCATCGCGAGCCCGAAACCGAGCAGCTCCAGCTGGCTATCTAGCCGCGGGAAGCTCCTCGGCGACCTCGACGGCCCGTTCCTCGCGACGGATCGCCTCCGCGGCCTCGCGGATCTCATCCTGCATCGCGACCGCGACCCCGGCTGCCGTCGCGACGAGGACGAGCACAGACATCCACCACGGTGTCCGGATTCCGAGCAAGGCATCGAGTGAGAGACGGCCGGGACCTGTCATCGCGAGGGCGGCGGCGATGGTGAGATTCGTCAGCGGGAGCTCCGCCCCGCCGAGGTTCACGAAGATCGGCTTCCCTTTGTGCGCCTTCCTCCAGGCGATGACCATCGGCGCGCTGGCGATGATGGGACCGACCGGTGACATGAGCCCCAACGCAATGAGCACGCCACCGGTCGTCTCCGTCGCCCCGGCGATGTACGCCCACTCGCGGCCTGGCCGGATCCCGAGGCTCTCGAAATAGGTCGCGGTGCCCGCAAGTCCCCGTCCACCGAATCCGCCGAAGAGCTTTTGCCCGCCATGGCCGACAAGGAGGGTGCCGGTGACGACTCGAAGCAGTAGCAGCGCGAGCGAAGTCACCGTGACATCTCCGTTACGGCGGGCATCAGCATTAACGACGCCACCAAAGAGGCACGGGAACTGCGTGTGCCTTGGGACGTGGCAAACCAGACACGGCGGAGCGCGCAGCGATGAGCTGGATCGATCAGCTCATCCAGCATCTCGAGCAGGTCACCTGCAGCGGCTGCGGGGAGTACTACCACGGCGGGGACATCGCAGCCGTCGTCACCGAGCCGTCACGCCTCATCGTGCGGTTGCGCTGCCGATCCTGCGGACAGGACGGCATCGCGATCCTCGACTTCGGGACGAACCCCGTCGCTCCAGACCCGATCACCGTCGATGACGTGATCGACACCCACGATCTCTTGGCGCGTGCGAGCCGACCGCCCAGAGAGCTCTTCCCCGCGCTGACGGTCTAGCGTCAGGCGCTCCGGCGCCGCTGCATCACATGGCGGCTCCCGCGACAAGCAGCGCCACCGCCGAGTCGCCCGGATGCTCGCTCTTTCGGCCGTCGGGCACGCACGCGAGCCCGCCTTGTGAAAACCAGGGATTGACTTCGTTACTGGAGCATGACAAAACTCTCCTCCGAGCTTGGGGAGGCGCGTGATGTCCAGCATCGTCCACTACGAGTGCCGCAATCCGGACCACATTCGCGCAGGATCGCGTCGCGGGATCGGCGGGACCGTCATTCACCACGGATCGGTCGGCTACTGCGATGGGGTCAACGTCGACGGTGCCCATCGCTGGGTCCCGACCGGCGGGGTGCCGATCGAATACTTGTACGACGGCTCACCGGCAGTCGACGGACCGGGCACCTATCGCGCGAACGATGGAGCGCTCGTGCACGTTCGCCCTTCGGCCGGCGGCAAGCTCCTGTTCGAGGTCGACGGGGGACGGTTCGCGGCACGGACGGATCTGCATGTGGGTGTGAAGCTCTCGGACGATCCTGACTGGCCCGATACCAAGCCCGTCGGGATCGCGTTCCTGCCCGCGGACTAGCTTCTCCTCGTACAAGCGCCGCTCACGAACCGCGAGATCGCGGAGCTCCTTGCGCTCGAATCCGAGCGAACGGACGGGCGCAAGCAGCGCGCGCTGCGTCGCGCGTCTCGCGCCGCGCTCATGTGGCCGGAGGAAGCGGCCGACATCGAGCAATCCGGACGCAGCCTCACCGAGCTCCGCGCGATCGGTCCGTTCACGGCGAGCTTCATCGCGCGATGGCTGAAGGATCGGCCGGACGTGCCAGTACCGCCGCCGATCCGGGACGGGTTCATCACCTACGCGTACGCGCGCGCGGTTGTCGCGGCCCACCCGGAGTGGGCCGCCGCAGCGAAGTCGGACCAGCAGATGCATACGGACGAGACCGACGGCAGCGCGACGATCGACGAGATGGCCGAGGCTGGGCGGGATCTGGGCCGGGAACGCATCGCCATCACCGACCACTCCAGGACGCTCCGCATCACGAACGGGATGGATGAAGCGCGCCTTGCCGCCCAGGGCGAGCGCATCGACGCGGTGAACGCGCGTGGCGCGGCGCCGTGGGTCCTCAAGGGCATCGAGATGGATGTCACGCCGGAAGGCGCCGGCGACATGGAACCCGCGGCGCTCGCGCGGCTCGACCTGGTGCTCGGCGCCTTCCACTCCAAGCTTCGTCTTCGCGACGACCAGACGGAGCGCTACTTCCGCGCGCTCGCAAACCCTGACATACAGGTGCTGGCCCATCCGCGCGGGCGCGTCTACAACTTCCGCCCAGGCCTTTCTTGCGACTGGGAGCGCGTCGCCCGCCGGGCGAGCGAGACTGGCACCGTCCTCGAGATCGATGCCTATCCCGACCGCCAGGATCTCGACGTCGAGCGACTGCGCATCGTCGCCGCCGAAGGCGCCTGGATCTCGATCGGCACCGACGCTCACAGTCCCGGCGAGCTCGCGTTCCTCGAGATCGGGATCGCGGCCGCGATCCTCGGCGGGGTGCCCAGGGAAAGAGTGCTGAACCTGCTCTCGAATCTCGCGCTCGCGGAGCGCGTGGGTCTCGTTCGTGCAACGAAAGGAGCAAACACGAACGAAAGGGGCACGACAACCATGGCAGGTGGAAAGCGCGAGCGCATCGACACGACGCCGGGCAAGTCCGGTGGTTCCCGTTTCGTCCGGCGCGAGGCCCGGGGACGATTCAGCACCGACCAGACAAGCGCAGGTCGGAGTGTCGCCCAGGACAAGCGAGTGAAGGCAAAGAACACGGCGCCGAAAGGGATGAAGGATCGCGGCGACTAGGGAGAAGGCGCGCTCCCTCCGCGAGTACAAGCGCAAACGCGACTTCGGGACGACGCCCGAGCCACAGGGCGGGAAACAGAAGGGCGCCCAGCGGCTGTTCGTGGTGCAGAAGCATCGCGCGAGCGCACTGCACTACGACTTTCGTCTCGAGGCGGGCGGCGTTCTTGTGTCGTGGGCCGTCCCGAAGGGTCCATCGCTCGATCCAAAGGTCAAGCGTCTTGCTATGGCCGTCGAGGACCACCCGCTCGACTACGCGCGATTCGAGGGTGTGATCCCTGAAGGCGAGTACGGCGGCGGCACGGTCATGGTATGGGACATCGGGACCTACGAGCTCGATGGCGATGAGACCTTCGACGAGGCGCTTCGCAAGGGCCGCATCGTCTTCACGCTGAACGGCAAGAAGCTGAAGGGTGGGTGGGTCCTCGTCCGCACCAGAGGCCGGCAGTGGCTTCTCATGAAGCGGAGGGACCGGGATGCGTCCACCCTCGAGGTGACTCGAGCGAAACCGCGCTCGGTCCTGACGCGCCGGCTTCTCGCGGGGATCGCCCGCGACGAGGGCGGCGACGTAGCGAAGGCCGAGACCGGCGATCCGACATGAAGCTCATCCGCCCCATGCTCGCGACGCTGTCGCCGAGCGTCGTCGAGGGGCCCGAATGGGTCTTCGAGGAAAAGTACGACGGCATCCGCGCGCTCGCCGGCCGCGAACGAGGTCACGTGAAGATGTGGTCGCGCATGCTGCAGGACCTGACCACCGGCTTTCCCCACGTCGCCCGGGCGATGGCCGCGCTGCCCGGCGGGGATCTTCTGCTCGACGGCGAGCTCGTCGCGCTGGACGCGAAAGGAGTCTCGCGTTTCCAGCTGTTGCAGCGACGCGGCGCCGCCGGTGCCTCGCCCCCGAGATACGCGGTGTTCGACCTGCTCGAGCTCGAGGGTCGAACGCTCATGCGGCGTCCGCTCAGCGAGCGCCGCTCCGCGCTCGAGCGTCTGATCGGTCGCCGGACCGACCCGTTCTTCGTCTCCCGCCGGCTCGTCCGTGATGGGAAGGCCGCGTACCGCGAAGCCAAGCGCCTCGGTTGGGAAGGCATCATCGCGAAGGACGAGGGCTCGCCGTACGAGCCGGGTACAAGGTCGCGGTACTGGCGCAAGGTGAAGGTCCGAAAAGAGTCCGAGTTCGTGATAGGCGGGTTCACCGCACCCAAGGGCGGCAGGCAGCATCTTGGGGCTCTCCTCGTTGGGCTTTACGACGGACCGAGGCTCCGCTATGTCGGCAAGGTGGGCACCGGTTTCACGCAGCAGACCCTCGAGATGCTCGCCGTGAAGCTGGAGCGCCTTCGGACCGACCGGCCATCGTTCGATCCGCCGCCACGTGTGCGCGATGCGACCTGGGTCCGGCCGAAGCTCGTCGCGCAGCTCGCATACGCCGAGTGGACGGCGGACGGCAAGCTCCGCCAACCCGCGTTCCTGGGCCTCCGGACCGACAAGGATCCGGCGGAGTGCACCTGGAGCCAGCGTGAGCTCTAGCACGGTGAAGGTCGCCGGCGTGGCGATCAGCAACCCCGACAAGGTGTGGTGGCCCGACGACGGGATCACCAAAGCTGACGTCGCCCGCTTCTACGACGGCATCTGGTCGCGTCTCTTGCCGTGGCTGCGCGATCGGCCTCTGACCGCCGAGCGCTGCCCCGACGGCATGCTCGGAAGCTGCTTCTATCAGAAGGACTTTCCCGAAGACCGCGCGCCCGCCGGCCCACGTCTGGTCCTCCGTGCGACGAGTACGGGAAAAGACGTTCGGTACGTGGTCGGCGGCTCACGCGCGACGCTCATCGGGATGGTGAATCTCGGGTGCATCGCGATCCACGTGATGAGCTCCCGCGCATCGCGCATGGACGAGGTGGATTGGTTGGCCTTCGACATGGACCCGCAGACGGGCGAGTTCGCCGACGCGGCCAAGGCGGGGCTGGCGCTGCGAAAGGTGCTCGACGAGGCTGGGCTCGTCTCTTACCCGAAGACCTCGGGCAGCCGCGGGCTCCACGTGTTCTGCCCGCTCCGCGCCGGCGTCTCACCACAGCGCGCCGTCGAAGTCGCCGTGTCCTTCGGCAAAGAGCTCGCGCGCCGTGAGCCGGACCTCGTGACGGTCGAGTTCTCCAAGAGCAAGCGGGGTGCGCGAGTGTTCGCCGACGCGATGCGGAACGCCTACGGACAGACCATCGTGGCTCCGTACAGCGTCCGCCGCCGGCCGAAGGCGCCGGTCTCCACGCCGCTCGCGTGGGACGAGGTTACGAGCAGGCTCGACCCGGCGTCATTCAACTTGAGGACGTTCGAACGGCGCAACGCGCGGGCGGATCCGTGGGACGATTTCTGGCGGCGCCGGCAGTCGCTCCCCCGCCACCTCGAGGCATGAGCAGA
>VBIL01000137.1 GCA_005879975.1 Chloroflexota bacterium | reverse complement strand
GTTCCGCAGGATGTACGGCCGCTCCTTGTTCAGCTGGTCCGGCTGGACGATGAAGTTCTGGATCAGCGCGGGATAGACGCCGCCCACGACGAGCGTCGCCGCGAACCAGAGGACGACCGCGCCGCCGAGGATCCAGAGCGTGCCCCGGAAGGCGTTGGCGAAGCACGCGAGCGCCGCGATGCCGACGATCACACTCAGGATCGTGAGCGCGGGCAGGCGGGCCGTGATGCTCGTGTAGCCCGCGCCGACGAGGACGTTCTCCTGACGGAAGAGGAGATCGAACCGGTCAAGGAAATAGCCGCCCGCGATCAGCGCCAGGAAGAGCCCGCCCAGGATCGAGAGGTGCGCGCGGGCCGGCCGCGCCAGCGCGAGCGCGGTGCGGCCCGCGACGCGCAGATCGGCGCTGGCCAGCGAGCCGGTCGCGACGCCGATGACGCCGCGCGTGAAGTAGAGGGTGACCACGCCGATCGCGATGACGATCAGCGCGACAAGGAGCCAGCCGCGCACGAACTCAAGGACGGGCAGCGTGAAGAAATAGAAGCCGATGTCGCGACCGAAGACCGGGTCGGCGGTCCCGAACGGGACCTGATTCACGTAGCGCAACAGCATGTCCCACTCGTCGCCACCGGCGAGACCGAAGAAGAACGCCGGGATGAGAAGTAGCCACATGTAACGGAGCGTCGACCGGAGCGCGCCGCGCCGACGGCGCTCGGCATCGACCACCACGCGCGGGACCTGAGGACGAAGCGCGAAGTAGAGATTCGGAAGCGCGAGCACGAAGAAAACCAGAGCGAATATGCCGAATGCATAGAAGCTCGCGGTGAAGCGGCGCAGGTAGACGGCTTCGAGTCCGAGGCTACGGAACCAGAGCAGATCCGTCAGGAAGCCGACGATCGGTCCGATGAACAGCGGGATGAGAATGAGAATGACGAGCACCGCGGTGATGAGGACGACGCGCCGTGAGGGCCCGGGGACCCGCGTGCCACGACCGAATCCGGAGAGGTCGATATTCGACCAATCGATGTTCCCCCAGTCCCGCCCACCGTCACCGCCACGCCCGCGGTCACGCATCGGGTTTCAGGGTAATGGCAACTGACTGACACCCGTCGGATGGCGGCCGGACGTGCGTTAATGAGCATATGGACCCCAAATCCGTGCTACGACGCTATTTGCCGATGGTCCGCCGCTACATGCCGATCATCGGCACGGTCGCGCTCCTCTTGACCGTCTTCATGGGCGCGCAGATCTTGGCGGGACCGCGCACCTACACAGGCGCTGAGCTGGGTGTGACCGGATCGGCGGCGAGCGACGCGCCGTCCGCGACGCCCAACGCAGCAGCGACTCCAGATCCCACGCCGAGCGCGGCCCCGACTCCTGCAGTGACTGCCGCGCCACCAGAAACGGCAGCGCCAACCGAGGAGCCGACCCCGCCGCCGCCTCCTCCACCGCCCACGCGGCGACCGACGGCACCGCCACCTCCGCCACCTCCACCGAACCCAAGCGGGCTCGGCATCGGCGGACGCGTGACCAATTCGGCAGGCGCCGGCTACGGCGGCGTGTGCGTCACGATCGGACCACCGATCCGCTGCGCGACGACGACCGCTGCGAATGGCACGTACTACATCTCGCTCGACAGCGCGCCGCCGGGCATCGCATGGGATGTCCGATTCCTCGTCGGCGGGGCCGTCAAGGTAGAGCGACTCGCCGTCGTGGTGAGCGGTCCGACCACGATCAACGCGACGATCCCCTAGGCATAAAGAGGTCCCGGCCCCGCGGAGATATCCGCGGGGCCGAGACCGAACGCTGATCAGTCAGGCGCGAACAGCCCGATCTTGTCGTAGTAGATGGTCAGGTTCCGATCGAGCTCCTCGCGCAGCTCGATGACGACCTGGCTCACGCCGGCCGGAATCTGGACCTGGCCAACAAGCTGGGTCACGGTGTTGACCGGAACAAGCTGTGTGAGCGTGAGGAGCGGGGCGGCTGCCCCGTTCGCGGCACCCGCGGCGGTGACGACGATCGTGGGGTGAGCCGCGGTGCCACCGGTGAGCACCGTCGCGTTCACCTCGTAGTAGGTGCCCGCGACCACCGGGATCGCGTCAGAGGCCCACTTGCCGGCTTGGCCGGGAACCGCACCGGCCACGATGCCTGCCGCGGCGAAGCCGTCGGCCGCGTGGCCGCCGCTGACGTCGTAGGTCGTGCCGGTGCCGGTCGGGGTCCAGTTCGCAGGCTGCGAGGGGTTGGCCGTCGCGGTCTGCTCGAACGATGAGTTCTGGACCTTGTTCGCTCTGATGAAGAACGTGGCCGTGCCGGCGTTGTTGGTCTCGTCCGACTCGCGGATCGTGTTCAAAGGATCGACCGTCACCCGGACGGTGTGCGTTCCCGGTTTGCCCTCGGAGGGCCAGTTGATGCTTACGCTCGCCGAGGCGCCCGGGGCGACCGACGCGATCGTCTGATCCGACCCCTGGACGACGCCATCGACGGCGAAGCGCACCGCGATCTTGCTCGCCAAGCGATAGCCGATATTTCCGATCTGCGCGGTGATCGTGACCTTCGCGCCTTCGGGCGCTTTGCTATTGCTGAAGGTGATCCCCGCCACGGTGAGGTCCGCTTGGTTCGGGACACGGGCCGCGTAAGTCTCCTGGTACGGACCGACATGCGTGTCCTGCCAGAAGGGGATCGCCACGTCGTCGTCGGCCACGAGACCCTGGTAGTCGCCGATGAATTCGCCGGAACTGGAGATCGGCGGGTTGATCGAGGGGTCCCACATCTTTTGCGTGACGCGAATGTCGGACCAGTGCGCCCCGCGGTCGTCGGATCGCGAGAGGTAGGTGTCGATGTAGAAGTTGTCGGGATCGTTGCGCCGGTCGAAGTAGCTGATGTTGACCTGGCCCGACGAGGTGATCGCGATCTGCGGTTGGAACTGATCCTTGCCGTTGCCGATCTTGTCCTGGTTCACGCGCTTCGGCGTGTCCCAGGCAACACCGTTGGTCGACTTGCTGAAGAGGATGTCGCCGTCTTTCGTTCCGTTGGCGGCGGTGTGGTAGTCGGCCCACGTGATGTACACGGAGCCGTCGACCGGCGAGGCCGCGAGGGCCGGGATCGACAAATTGCGGAACCGCGAGCCGGGGAGCTTCGTCGGGAGCGGGTTTACTGACGCGACGAGGACCGGCGGACTCCAATTGACGCCGTGGTCCTCCGAGCGCGCGACGAACATCTGTCCGGGCTGTCCCGCGACCGTCGTCGCGTAGTGGAACCAGGAGACGAAGACGGTCCCGGAGGGGGCGATCGCGAACTGGCAGCCGATCTCGAGGTCCTGTCCCAGCGACACCACCTCGGGGAAGCTCCATGTCGCGCCGCCGTCAACAGAGGTCGAGACGACGATGTCCTGGTGGAGGCCGCTGGTCGTGTCGTCGAGGTTCCAGCAGCTGTACATCGTTCCGATGTTCCCGTCGCCCGAGTTGTTCTTCACCCCGGGCACGCCGACCTGGGTGTAGTTGTCGACCGCGAGAGCGTTCTTGTCGTCGAGGAACATGTCGCGGAGCAGCCCGCCGACGTGATCATGGATCACGATCGGCGGGCCCCAGTGCCGCCCCCCATCGGTCGATTTGTGGAGGTTCATGCCCCAGCCTGTCGAGGACGCGCCGCCGGGGGCGTAGAGCACCATGGCGTACGCGTTGCCCTCGTCGTCGAATGTCGTCCACACATCGCTCGTCGTGGTGAGACAGGCCTGGGAGAAGGTCTGCCCGTCGGGCGCGCCGCTGCAGTCGCTTGGGTTCGCGGCAGGGTATCCGGGGAGTTGACCGGTGTCGGTCCACGTCCGGCCCCCGTCGAACGAGGCGTACATGCCGATCTTGAAGAGATAGTTCGCGAGGTTCACGTACATCTTCGAGCCAGCGACGAGGTTGTTGTGATCGCGTGGGTTCATCGCGATGTGCGGCTCGGAGTGCGAGAGGTATTGGTCCTGGCTCGCGCGGTACGCCGGGTAGCCCGGCGGGTTCGTAACGGTCGGCGGCACTGCCGCGTGACCGGCCGCGACGAAGAACGTGGCGTGCCCGTCGTAGCTCGTCGCGGTTGCCGCGAAGGCCACGGCGACGATGTAGTAACCGCCTGAGGCGTTGTCGATGATCGCGTTCTCGGGCTGCCCGGCGACGCCGCCGGAGCTCGTAACAAACGCGCCCTTAGTGCCGTCGGCGTTGCGTGCGTACACGTAGAGGTCGAAGTCGTTGGTGCCGAAGTTGTCGAGGCGCACCGCGACCCCGCCGGACTTGTTCGTCCAGAAGGCAGATGTGACGCTCACGGTGAGCGAGAAGACATCGCACGCGCTCTGTCCGGCCGTCGGGGAAGGCGAGACAGGCTGACCCGAAGCGTCGAAGCACTTCGCGCCGCGGTCGCCCGCGGTGTAAAAGCCGCCGGTGAAGATCGGACCGCTCCAGTTGGTGGTCGTCGCCGCGTCGCTGACGGTGCCGCTAGGCGGCGTGGCCGCCAGGGCATGTGGCGAGATGAGCGCGAGAAGCGCGAGGACGACGCCAAAGACCACAACTCGTCGCACGTGACCCTCCCGTCGCGCCATTCCCGGCGCGCCGGGTTCCCGCCCGCTGCAAGTAACGGTCCAGTAACGAACACCGACTCGCTCTCGCGGCCAGGTGTAAGTGGAGGCGACGAATTCGGAGCCGGCCCTGCCCAACCGGTCCCCGAGGGTCAGGTCGTCCATGAGCAGCTCGCAGATCTCGGCGAACTCCGCGGAGCTCCGGTAGACGAGCCCGGCGCGCGCGCGCCGGGTCATGCCTGCGAGGACCGGAGACCGCGCGTCCACGATGACCGGCCGCCCAGCGGCCCAGGCTTCGAGCGTGACGAGCGAGAGCGATTCGAGAAGGCTCGGCATGACGAACGCCGCGCACCCCGCCAGCGCGTCCCACTTGTCCTGCTCGGTCACGCGCCCCAGATGACGAACGCCTTCGATCTTCGGGATCGGGATCTCGGCGTCGCCGATGAGCACGAGCGCGACATCGTGCGACGGATCGCTCGCCCGCCAGTGTTCGTAATTGGCGAAGAGCTCGCGCGATCCCTTGCTCACCCCGATGCGGCCCACGTAAAGAAGGTATGGGCGGTCGACCCCGTGCTTCGCGCGGAACCGCGCGGCGTCGCGATCCGCCGGCATCTCGATACCGACGCCCACGACCTCGTTGGGCACGCGGTGATTACGGAAGCGGCGCCAGACCATTCGCCGCTCCTCTTCAGTGCTGTACGCGATCGCCCGCGGGGCGAGGAACACCGGCTTGTACGCGGACAGGCCGATCGCCGCCTCCTCGTGCGCGGTCGGCACGAGCACGACGCGCTCGGGGACGAGCGGCAGGCCGAGCACGGTCGGGTAGTAGAGGTACTGGAAGAAGAGCACATGGTCGTAGTCGCGGCCACGCTTGAAGAGGAACTCGAGCAGCTCCGGCGCGTACGGGCCCTGCGCGTCGATGAACACGCGCTCGTCGTCGAGCGTGTGACCCGCGCGGAAGGCACGCCGTTCGAAGAGCTTGAAGTTCCAGGCGCGCGGATGTTCGACCGGGAAGCGGTGCACCGTGACGCCGTCGACGGCGTCGATCCCCGCGGTCAGGTCGTGGCGCCATGTCCGGTAGTCGGTCGCGGTCGTGGTCGCGACCTCGATCGCGAAGCTCGGTTTGAGTCGCTGGACGACAGAGCGCGCGTGCGCCTCCGCGCCGCCGGGCACGTCGCCGTAGCGCGCGACGACGACGAGCAGGCTCGGGTCGCTCAACTCGCCGCCAGGTCCACGAGCTGCTCGAGGCGCGCATCGAACGCCGGCCACGTGCATTCGCGTTCCACGTATCGACGGCCCCATGAGCCGAGCGCGTCGCGCTTCGCGAGCACCGCCGCGAGCGCTTCCGCGAGGTCGTCCCGCTCGTAGGCCAGGCCGCCTCTTGCCCGCGCGACCTGTCCTCTCGTGACTGGGTTGTGCGCCGAGACGAGGCACGGCGTTCCGACCTGCCACGCCTCCAGGAGCACGATGCCGAGGCTTTCGAGATGCGACGGAAGGACGAGGACATCGGCGGCCTCGAGAAGCGCGTATTTCTCCTCTTCGCTCACATGGCCGAGCGACACGATGTCGTCGCGATCGGGGAGTGGCATCCGCTGCGTTCCGGCAAGGACGAGGGTCCCCGAGCCGCCGGTGTCGTGGTACTCGATCCAGTCCGCGACGAGCTCGTCGACCGCCTTGCCCTCACTCACCTGCCCCACGTAGAGGACGAGCGGGCCACGCGGCGCGTAGCGGTCGCGGAATGGCTGGGGATCGTGCCACGGCGGCGGATCGAGGCCGATTCCGAGGATCTCGCTCGGGATGTGCTCGTTCGCGAAGCGCGCATGCACGAGGTCGCGCTCCTCCGGCGTGAGGAAGCCGAACGCGCGCGGCAGCTGAAAGAGCGCGCGGTACGGAAAGAGACGCAGCGGCTCTTCGTCGTGGGCCGTGGAGATGAGCGCGGCACGCTCGGCGACGAGCGGGAGACCGGCCGCGGTCGGCTCGTAGATGTACGTGTAAAACAGGATCGCGTCGTATCGGCTGCCCTCGCGATGGAGGAACTCGAGAAGCGCAGGAACGTGCGGGCCTTGCTCGATGAGCCATTTGCGCTCCTCGGCGAGTGTGTGCGGCTCGAAGAGCAGGTGACGCTCGGTGTCCTTGAACGTCGGGCTCCGGAGCCCGGCGATTGGAAAGCGGCGGACGCGCACCGCGCCGTCCATTGACTCGCCCGGCGTAACCCCGTAGCGCTGGACGACGATGAGGATCTTCACGGAACGCCGGCAAGGTAGCGCTCCGCGTTGCGTTCCGGCGAGAGGAGACGCCGCAGGATCCGCACGCCGCGCGCGTACCTCGCGTAGTTCTCCGGCCACTGGATCTCGCGCATCGCTCGGGCGAGCTCGTCGACGCTCCGCACGACCGGTCCGGCCGCGTGGTACGGCGCGAACCCCTCGGCATTCGAGAAGATGCACGGCAGACCGGCCCAGACCGCCTGCGTGACGACCGCGCTCTGGAAGACGTCCTCGTAAAAGAGGACGACGCAGTCCGCTGCCGCGCCGTACTCGCCCATGGTGTTGTACTCGGTATTGATCACGACGTTCGACTTCCGCTTCGCGGCCTCCATGACCTCGTCGAAGTACCGCGGCTCCCAGTCAGAGCGCGTCCCGGAGAGGACGAGCACCGAATCGTCGGGGAGGGCCTCGATGACCTCGAGGTAGCGTTTTCGCGCGAAGAAGAAGCCCGGCGACACGAAGATGAACTTGTGTGTCGGCAGCCCGAAGCGCGCGCGGAGACGCCGCTTCTCCGCTTCATCATGAGGGAGCACGGTGTTCTCGAGCGGCATGATCGGGAGCGGAAAGCGCTCGGCCTTCTCCGCGTCCGAGGTGAGCAGCTTGAGCCAGCGCTCGCTGCGGATGGAATGCACGACAAGCTTGCGCGGGATCGAGCCCATGAGCGTCAAGATCAGCCGGTAGCGCAGGAACCAGTTCATGAGCCTGAGGCCGACCCAGGGCATCCGCAGAAGCTCGAGGGGCCAGCTGTAGCGCGGCCCGTAGTGGAGCGCTGCGGAGAGCCTGCGGTAGTGATGGAACTTTTCGGGCTCGAGCTCGTGCATCGAGAGGATCACCGGTAGGCGGCGCATCCACAACGTGAGCAGCGCGCGCACGAACGGCACGTCCCGGAAGATCCCGGCCTCGTGTTCGATGAGGACCGCGTCGGTCTTCGCGATGAACTTGAGCTTCCGGTTGAGATCCGCGGTGTCGAGGTGGCGCACGCCGACGAACGTCACCTGATGCCCGCGCTCGCGCAGGCCATCGGTGACTGCGAGCGAGTAGTGATGGATGCCGCAGCGCTGGTCGCTCGAGAGCACCACGAGGCGCTTCGATCGCGCGGGTGGCAGATCCCATCCGCCCCGCGCGAGCGCAAGCTTGAGGCGACTGGCGACCTTGTCTCGTGAGAATTCCTCCACGCGCCGGTGCCCTTTCTCGATGAGCTCTCGGCGCAGCGCGCTGTCGCCGACGGCGCGCTCGATCGCGGCTGCGACCTTCTCCGGCGATTTGTTCTCGAGGAGGATGCCGGCATCGCCGAGCGTCTCGGGAATGGCGCCCGCGGCGTGTGCGATGACCGGAAGGTCGCTGCGCATCGCCTCGAGCAACGGCACGCAGAAGCCTTCGTGGTCCGAAAGCGTGACGAACGCCGTCGCGCCGCGGTAATACGCGACGAGCTGCTCGATGGTCACGCTGCCGGCAAGGGTGACCGCGTCGTCGAGGCCGGCGGCCGCGATCTGTTCGCGCAAACGCGCCAGGTACTGTCCAGACATCGCGGTCGAGCCGACGAGGTAGAGGCGCGCGGACGGATCGGACTCGCGGTACTTGGCGAACGATGCGATGACGTCATGGATCGCCTTCTGCGGGAGGATCTGCCCGACCGCGAGGATCGCGGTGCGCTCGTCCTTCAGACGCCGTGCGACCTCCGGATCGGGCGCGACGTCGAACTGCTCCCAGTCGACGGCGATCGGGACGACGGCGGTGTTGGCGCAGCCGGCCTCCGCGAGCTCGCGGCGGTTGT
>VBIL01000032.1 GCA_005879975.1 Chloroflexota bacterium | reverse complement strand
GGCGTGGCGGTCCCGAAAACCGTCGTCCTTCCCAACAAGGCGTACATCCCGGATATCAGTGACCAGTCCCTTCGGAATTTGGTTTACCCACTCGACTGGGATGGGCTCATCGCGTACACAGGACTGCCGGCGATCCTCAAGCCAAACACCGGCGGCGGATGGAAGGACGTCTATCGGGTGGACACCAAGGAGGAGCTGATCTGGGCGTACGACCAATCAGGTGGGCTGACTGCTGGTTACCGGCCGAAGACGATGATCCTGCAGGAGTTCATCGAGTGGACGGACTATGTTCGGTGCATCGCGATCGGCCGCACGGATGTCCTCCCGATCCGCTACGACCCGACCGCCCCGTTCCAGGAGCGCTACGTCATTAGCCGGCCCGTCGAGGGCGATCTGCGGACGCGCGCGATCCTCAATGCCATCCGGCTGACGGACGCCTTGGGCTACGACATGGACACCGTCGAGTTCGCGGTCCGAGACGGTGAGCTCTACGCGATCGACTTCCTAAACCCGGCGCCCGACTTCGATAACTTCTCGATCAAAGAAGACAACTTCGCATGGGTGCTCGAGAAGATGAGCGATCTCGTCATCTCATACGCGACCGGCGAAGCGACGCCGCCGTGGAAGGGGGAGCATCGGTGGTGGCGGCACGTGCGGTAGCGAATAAGCGAGGCGCGGCGCTGGCGCCGCTGGTCGCCTACCACGAGCTGCTCGAGGACGGCGTACTCGCGCAGGAGAGCGCGGCGATGCTCACCGAGGGTCAGCGCGAACGCCGCCTGGTATTCGGCAAGCGGCCGCTCTGCGTCTCGCTTCGACCGAATCTCATCAGCGAGTGGCAGTACGCGGAGGTGAACGCCGCCGCCGAGACGATCTATGCGGCTCTCGGCCGCCTCGAACAGGCACTCCTCAAGAACGAAGATCTTCGGCGAGAGCTCGATCTGGATCCTCGCGAAGAGGCCCTCGCCCTCGCCGATCCAGGCTTCGCGGCCGCCTCGCCGTCCTCGCGCCTCGACGGCTTCATCGGCGAGGACGGTGTGATCAGGTTCGTGGAGTACAACGCGGAGTCCCCGGCGGGCATGGCCTATAACGACGAGCTCGCGGAGGTCTTCGCATCCCTCCCGGTCGTGAAGCGGTTCCGCGAGCGTTTCCGCATGCGCGTCGTGCCGACACGGGGACGGCAGCTCACGGCCATGTTGCGCGCCCATCGCGGTCGCACCAGCAAGGGGCCGGCGATCGCAATCGTGGACTGGCGCGGCCTGCCCACGCTCACCGAGTTCGAGATGTTCCAGCGTTTCTTCGAGTCGCGTGGCATCGCGACCGTCATCTGCGCTCCGGAGGACCTCAGGTATTCGCGCGGCACCTTGCGCGCGTCAGGACGGCCCGTCGACCTCGTATACCGACGGGTCCTCACGAGCGAGCTCCTCGCGAAAGATTTGGTCGCGCGACCGCTGGTCCGGGCGTATCTCGAGGGCGCGGTCACCGTGGTCAACAGCTTCCGCGCGAAGCTCCTGCACAAGAAGATGAGCCTCGCGCTCCTCTCTGATGATCGCTACGAGGCCCTGTACACCGCGCCGCAACGCGCCGCGATCGCGAAGCACATTCCCTGGACCCGAAAAATCCGTGAAGGGCACACCACCTACCGCGGGAAGGTCGTCGATCTCGCCGAGTTCGTGGTCGGCCACCGCGAGCGCCTCGTCCTGAAGCCCAACGACGAGTACGGCGGAAAGGGCGTCGTCCTCGGCTGGACGGTCGATCAACACGACTGGGAGCAGTCGTTCCTCGCCGCGCTCGAGAGCTCGTACGTCGCGCAGGAGCGTGTCGATGTGCCGCGCTACCCGTTCCCGGTGATCCTGGACCGCATGCACTTCCTCGATCTATCCATCGACCACGACCCGTACCTCTTCTGGGGCAGGGTCTCGGGCACGCTCGCGCGCGTCAGCTCGAGTGCGCTGCTGAACGTGACGGCTGGTGCAGGCAGCGTGGTGCCGACCTACATCGTGGAGGCCGCGTGAGGAAGACCGATGTACCCCGCCTCACCATCGGCATCGAGGAGGAGTTCCAGATCGTCGACGGCGAGGGGCAGCTCAAGAGCCACAGCGCGACACTGCTTGCCGCGGCGAGGCCACGCCTCGGCGAGCAGATCAAGCCCGAAATGATGCAATCGGTGATCGAGGCCGGAACGAAGATCTGCGCGGACATCAGCGAGGCGCGGGAGGAGATCGCCACGTTGCGCGGGACGCTTGCGGCGTTGCTCCAACCGGTCGGGCTGCGGATCGCGTCCGCGGGCACGCATCCGTTCTCACACTGGCAGGACCAGCTGGTGACCGAGCACGAGCGCTACAAGGTCCTCGAGGAGGAGCTCCAGGACGTGATCCGTGAGCTCCTGATCTTCGGCCTCCATGTGCATGTGGGCATCGCCGACCGCGAGCGGCGCATCGAGGTGATGAACGAGGCCCGTTACTTCCTCCCGCACTTGCTCGCGATCTCGACATCCAGCCCCTTCTGGCTCACCCGAAACACGGGCCTGAAGTCCTACCGCCAGGTCATCTGGGGCCGTTTCCCGCGTACCGGCATCCCGCCGGAGTTCTCGAGCCACGATGAGTACGAGAACTTCGTCGAGCTCCTGGTCAAGACCGCGTCGATCGACAACGGACGGAAGATCTGGTGGGATCTTCGTCCGCACGCCTTCTATCCCACCATCGAGTTCCGGATCTGCGACGCGGCGACGAGGATGGAGGAGACGCTTTGCCTCGCAGCCTTGGTCCAGGCGATCTGCGCGAAGCTTCTGATGTTGCGCGACAGCAACCTCGGCTTTCGCCGCTACGCGCCGGCGTTGATCCAGGAGAACAAATGGCGAGCGATCCGCGGGGGTATGGACGCGAAACTCATCGATTTCGGGAAACAGACCGAGGTTCCGATGAAGGACCTCGCGATCGAGCTACTGGAGTTCGTCGACGACGTGGTCGACGCCCTGGGCTCGCGCAGAGAGGTCGCTTACCTGGAGACCATCGTGCGCGACGGCACGAGCGCGGACCGGCAGATCCGCGCTTGGAAAGAGACCGGGCACCTGCATGCCGTTGTTGACCTCGTCGCTGGCGAGACCGTCGCTGGGGTCGCGGCGGTCGCGGTCTAGGAACGTGCCAACCGTCACGCAGGCTGTCGAGGAGCTCGTTCGGACAACGGTCGGTCTTTCCGATCTCGACATGGGCCGGCCGTGGGTGTGGCGCGAGTACGACGACGAAGGCCTTCGCTTCACGCTGCTCCTCGCGCAGCACGAGCTCCGCGACCTCGCGGTGCGCCTCGCATCGCTCCGGGCCAGGAAAGGCCCGCCGGAGTCGCAGACCGAGCGCATCCTGGGTCAATACCATCTCGCGTACCGCGATCTTGCCGGCGTACTCGCGGGTCTCCGTGACGACGATCTCGACCGCGTGCCCGCGGTCGGTGAGTGGCCGGTTCGCGAGGTCCTTGAGCACATGCTCGGGGCTGAGTACGGCTTCCTCGGCGTCGTCCAGTACGCCCTCTCGCCCGACCGACCGCGCGATGCCGAAGAGGCCGAGGAACGCTGGGACTCCTGGCGCGACGAGCACAACTACCGCGCCCCCAAGACGCTCGAGGGCGGTATCGCGGACGTACGGAACGCGATCTTCGAGATCCACCGCCGCATCCTGCGCGAGCTCGGGCCGCTTCCGGATGAAGCCCTCGAGAAGCCGGCGATGTTCTGGGACGGCGAGAAGCCGATCCGCTTTCGGCTGCACCGGTTCGAGGCGCACATCGTGCAGCACACCGTGCAGGTCGAGAAGACGCTGGAGTTGATCGAACGCGGTCCGACGGAGGCGCGCCGTCTCGTCCGCGTCCTATACCGCGACCTCGCGCCGGTCGAGATGCTCGGTTCGACCCAGTTCGGCGAGAAGGAGCGCGAAGCGGTCGCTGCCGCGCTCAGCGAGAGAGCAGCGGAGATCGCCGTTTCGGCGAGGAGCTAGCCACCCGCCGCGAGCTGGCGCGCGACCGTCGTCACGACATCGCCTGCCTTCTTGAGCCGGCCCGCTTCGACAACGCTCGGCTTGTCGGCGTACACGTGGAGGATGTAGTCCGACATCCCGATGAAGACCGCGGGGACGCGCCGTCGCGCGAAGCTGGTCTGATCGCTTCCGCCGCCGCCGATCGCCTGGCTCGAGATCCCTAGGCTCGTGGCCGTCTCGCGGACCTTTTGCTGGAGGTCCGGAGCCTCGTTCGAGACGATGAGCGTGTCGCTGCAGCAGCCGATCACGTCGAGGTTGAGCATCGCGATGAGACTCTCCACGCGACCCGGTGTCGTCGCTGTCTGCGCGACATAGGCTTCGGAGCCGAAGTAGCCTTCCTCCTCGCCGGCGAACGCGACGAACACGACGGAGTGCGTGAGCGTTGCGCGGTCCGCGGCAAGCGCGCGCGCGACCTCGATCGTGATGGCCGGTCCCGATGCGTTGTCATTCGCGGCCTGGAACACCGTTCCGTCCGGATCCGTGCCGACGCCGTCGAGGTGCCCGCCGACGAGCACCGCGCGCTTTCCGCCAAGCTCGTCGGGAGAGCGCAGCAGACCGACGACGTTGATCGCGTCGACCTCGTGCACGGGCGTTAGCGAGACGCTCACGCGCACGGTCGTCGGTACGTCGAAGCCGGGCGCCGGCGCGCTCGGATCGGAGCGGCGGGCTCGGACCGCCGCCTGCACGTCGGAGACCTTCTTTCCACTCGCGGCGATGAGCTCGTTGGCGACGCCTTCAGTGATGACGAGGGTCGGGATCGTCGTCGTCTGAAACCGCGGAGCGTACGAGTAGCGAAGGGTCGCGCCGCCGATGACCAGCACGCCAATCGCGCCTTCCTGGTAGGCATTCTCAACGGCACCGCCGCCCCCGGGCGCCGCCGGTCCGGTGATGAGCGCGACCTTCCCTCGCGCGTCCGTGCCCGCGAAGTCGTTCTGTCCGCCGGTGCGCGCCGCGCCGCCGACGACCGCGAGCTGCGCTTCGGCGGCGCCCGAGCCAGAGCGACCGCCAACGCTCTCGGTGAAATCCACGCGCGGGCGATACGTCTTCGTGCCGATCGCGAGTACGGACATCGCGGTCAGATCCACGAGCGGCATCGTGAAGTGCTCGAAGTACGTGCCGCTATCGCCGGCCGGCTCGAGGCCGATCTCCCGGAAGCGCTCGGCCACATACGTGGCCGCATCGAGATACCCCGCGGACCCCGAGTAGCGGCCACCGCGGGCCGGATCCGCGAGATAGTCGACGTGCGCTTTCGCTCTTGCGCCATCGAAGGTCGAGCTCGATGCCGTGGGATTGGTCGATGGCGTGGTTGTTGGCGACTGCGTGGCGGGCGTCTCAGCTGTGTGCGTTGTGCACGCGAAGAGCAACGCTGCGATGAAAAACAGCGGTCGCAGCGCGCGCACTACACCTAACATAATGGCTTCAAGGCCATGAAGTTCTATCTGACGACCGCCATCGACTACGTCAACGCGGAGCCGGGGCTTCATCATGCGTATGAGAAGACCGGGGCGGACGCGCTTGCCCGCTTCCACCGCCAGCGCGGCGACGATGTGTTCTTCCTGACCGGCACCGACGACAACGCGACCAAGAACGAGCAGGCCGCGAAGGCGGCAGGTGTGGACACCCGGACCTTCGTCGATCGCAACGCGGCCGCGTTCAAGCGGCTCTGCGACACCTGGAACATCAGCTACGACCGGTTCGTCCGGACGGTCGATCCCGACCACATCGCCGGCGTCCAGGAATTCGTCCGCCGCTGGATTGCCAACGACGACGTGTACCTGACGACGTACGAGGGGCTTTACTGCACACGCTGCGAAGCCTTCTACGAAGAGGACGAGCTGGTCAACGGCCGCTGCCAGTTCCATCCAGATAATCCCGACGCCATTCAGCGGGTCAAAGAAGAGAACTTCTTCTTCCGTCTGAGCAAGTACGAAAAGGCCCTGCGCGAGCTGTACGAGCGCAACCCCGGCTTCACCGTACCGGAGTACCGGCGCAACGAAGTCATCGCATGGTTCGATCGCGGTCTCCGCGATGTGAGCGTCTCGCGCGGGCGGAGCCTCAAGTGGGGCATACCCTGGCCCGGCCGGCCGGATCACACCGTCTACGTGTGGTTCGATGCGCTGATCAATTACGTGACCGGTGTGGGCTTCGGTACCGACGAGAAGAAGTTCAAGAAATGGTGGCCGGCGGACGTTCACATCATCGGCAAGGACATCAGCCGCTTTCACTGCATCTACTGGCCGGCGATGCTGCTTTCGGCGGGGGTGGAGCTCCCGCGCAAGATCTTCGTGCACGGGTTCCTCGAATATCGCGGCCAGAGACTTTCGAAATCGAGCGGCAACATGATCGACCCATTCGCCTCGGCCGAGGAGTGGGGCGTCGATGCCGCGCGCTATCTCGTCCTGCGCGAAGCGCCGTTCGAGAAGGACTCACCGATCTCGCCAGAGCTGTTGAACGCTCGGTTCAACGCGGATCTGGCGAACGGCCTCGGGAATCTCGTGTCGCGCACGCTCGCGATGGTCGCCCAGTACTGCGAGTCGCGCGTTCCCGACACGGGCGCTCCCGGTGAGTCGGAGCGGATGATCCGCGAGGTGGCGGAGCGCGCATTGCGCGATCACGACGGCGCCGCGAGCGAGCTGCGTTTCGCTGATGCTCTCGCGGCGATCTTCTCGCTCGTCGACGCGGCCAATAAGCACTACCAGCGCACGCAGCCGTGGCAGCTCGCGAAGTCGCCTACGGATCGTGCGCCGCTGGAGGCCGCCCTCTACGCCGGTCTCGAGGCGGTACGCCTGGTCGCGTATCTGCTCTACCCGTACACGCCGACCGTCGCCGATCGCATCACCACGCAGCTCGGTGTGCCTCTGGCCAGCACCAGCAAGTGGTCTGACGTCGCCAGGTGGGGCCTGCTCCGGAAGGGCTCGCCGGTGAGCGTCGGTGCGCCGCTCTTCCCGCGCCTGGAGCGGACGACCGCCGCGTAGCCTCGGTGATCGACGCGCACGCGCACCTGACGGATCGACGCTTCGCCGACGACCTGCCCGATGTCCTTGACCGGGCGCGGAAGGCCGGCGTCGACCGGATCCTCACCGCGGGCGAGGACGTCGCGTCGAGCGCGGAAGCGATCGCGCTCGCGCGACGGTATGAAGGCGTGCGCGCCGCGGTCGGCGTGCATCCGCATCGCGCCGCGGCGTGGGACGCGGAAACCGTCGCCCGCATCACGGAGCTGGCCGGTGATGAGCGCGTGGTCGCGATCGGCGAGATCGGCATGGACTTCTCCGGCCGCAGTGCGCCGCCGGATCTCCAGGAGAAGGCACTTCGTGGTCAGCTCGCGGTCGCTTCTCTGCTCGACCTGCCAGTCGTTCTACACGTGCGCGACTCCGGGGAGCGCGTCCGGGCGATCCTCCGCGACGGCCCAGAGGTGCGTGGCATGGTGCACTGCTACAGCGAGGGACCGGCCGAGATCGAGGAGTGGCTCGGTCTCGGCCTCCTCATATCGTTCGCCGGCACGGTGACCTATCCCGGCAGCGAGCGCCTCCGCGATGCCGCGATCCTCGTTCCGGCGGACCGCCTGCTGGCCGAGACCGACGCGCCCTACCTGGCACCCCAGAATGCCCGCGGACGCCGCAACGAGCCGATCTATGTGGCGGCGACCCACGCCGCGCTGGCGCACGACCGCCGGGAGGACCTGGGCGAGCTGGTCGCCCGGATCGCCGAGAACGCCCGGAGCCTCTTTGGAACCCGCTGGGAACCTGGCTCGCCTACCTGACGTCTACACAGTCACAAAGACCCGCCGAAAGCAGGTGACTTAGATGCGTAGGCTCGCCCTTTTGCTCGCCGCACCGCTCTTTCTGGCGGCCTGTTCGGCCGCGAGCGCTCCCACCGCCGCGGCGCCCCGTCCCGGAGGCGTAGGCGGCGCGACGGCCCAGGGCATCGACTCGGCCCAGGTCGGCACCGCCGCGGTGGGCGCGCCGGCGCCGAAGGAGGGCATCCCGAACCCGGTCGCGTTCAATGCCGACCGGAACCTCATCCTGACCGCGAACATCTCGATGCGCGCCAAGGACCCCTGGGCGACGAGCGAGAAAGCGCAGCTGATCGTCGCGTCGCTGGGCGGAGACGTGCTGAGCCTCAGCGAGTCCGGAAGCAGCGAGAACAAGACGGCGACGCTCACCGTTCGCGTCCCGTCGCGCAGCTTCGGCGAGGCGCTCCGCCAGTTCCGCAGTCTCGACGGTGAGGTCGTGACATCGAACGTCACCGGCCAGGACGTGACCGATCAGTTCGTCGACCTCCAGGCGCGCCTCGCGGCGAAGCAGACCGAGGAGCAGCGCTACCTCGCGCTCCTCGCGCGCGCGAACACGATCGACGAGATCCTGAAGGTCGACGCGTCGATCACGAACGTCCGCACGCAGGTCGAGCAGCTCACCGGCCAGATCAACTCCTTGAAGAGCCGGACCGACTTCTCCACACTCGTGCTCTCGGTAACACCGATCCCGGCTATTGCGACGCCGGTCGAGGAGCCGGGTAAGGCGTGGGACCCGGCGAACACCTTCGCCCGCGCACTCGCGACCCTCGGATCCATGCTTCGGGTATTCGCCGACTTCGCCATCTGGATCATGGTCTTCGGAGCGATCCCGCTGATCATCCTCGGCGTCGGTCTGGCCGCCACGCGCACACGCCGTCCGGCAGCGCCGACTGCGCCGACCGCCTAACCAAGCAACCTACTCCCCCGCGAACGAGCCCGCCCCTTCCGGGGCGGGCTCTTCGTTTGCGCACGCGCCGTGCAGGCCTACCCTCCGATCGTGCGACCCCCGGCCGAGGCGATCGGCACGCTCGCCCTCATCGTCGGTGCGATCGCGCTCCTCATTTTCATCGGGGTCGAGGGCGCGCTCATCTACGCGGTGTGGCGCTACCGCGCATCCCGTTCGTCCACCGAACAGCCGGCGCGATTCGAGCGAAACACGCGCGTCGAAATCGCGTGGACGGCGCTCCCCGCGCTCGTGCTCGCACTCGTCTTTGTTCTCATGCTCGGCGCGATGGCCGAGATCGGCGGCGCCGGAGTCGAACCGGGGCTGCGCGTTCGCGTCGTCGGGCATCAGTGGTGGTGGGAGTTCGGCTACGGGGCGGTCACCACCGCGAACGAGCTGCACATCCCGGTCGAGACCGCCGTCGAGCTTGACCTCACGTCGACCGACGTCATCCACAGCTTCTGGGTCCCGGAGCTCGGCGGGAAGAGCGACATGCTGCCCGGGACGACGAATCACCTGCGACTCTTCGCGCGGCGAGCGGGCGTCTACGAAGGGCAGTGCTCCGAGTTCTGCGGCATCGAGCACGCATGGATGCGCATTCGCGTGGTAGCTGAGTCGCAGGCGGACTTCGATCGATGGCTCGCGGCGCAGGGGCAGTCCGCCGCGGCGCGCGGCGGCGATGGGGAGCGCATCTTCCTCGCGAACATCTGCGTGAACTGCCACACGATCCGCGGCACGACGGCGGCCGGCGCCGCGGGTCCCGACCTCACGCACGCCGGCGCGCGGGCGACTCTGGGCGCGGGGGTCCTGCCCAACGACGTCGCGCGGATGCGCGCCTGGATCGCCGATCCCCAGCAGTACAAGCCCGGCGCGCTCATGCCTCGGGTCCCGTTGTCGGATCCCGAGCTCGACGCGCTCGCCGCGTACCTGGTCTCGCTGAAATGACCGCGCTACCGCTGTGGGTCCGCCGCCCGTCCGGCGAGCGCGTCGGCTGGCTGCGCACCGTCGACCACAAGGAGATCGGCGTCCTGTACATCGGCATGGGCGTCGCGTTCTTCGCGATAGGCGGCCTCGAGGCCCTGCTCTTGCGCGCGCAGCTAGCGACCCCGGAGTCGCGCCTCGTGGATCCATCCACCTATGACCAGGCGTTCACGGTCCACGGCGTGACGATGATCCTCCTCGCGGTCGTCCCGCTCCTCGTCGGCTTCGCGAATTACCTCGTGCCTCTGATGATCGGCGCGCCCGATGTCGCCTACCCACGCCTCAATGCGCTCTCGTTCTGGCTCTCGCTGGTGGGCGGCATCGTCCTGTACTTCAGCTTCCTCGCCGGCGGCGCGCCGGACACCGGATGGTTCTCGTACGCGCCGCTCGCCGAGCGCTCATTCGCGCCGGGCCTGGGCGTCGACTACTACATCGTCGGGCTCGCGGTGAACGGCGCCGGCACGATCATCGGCGCGATCAACCTCACGGTGACGATCCTCCTCATGCGCTGCCCCGGGATGGCGATCTCACGCGTGCCGCTCTTCGTGTGGATGACGCTCGTCACGAGCATCCTCATCCTCGGCGCGTACCCCGCCCTCACGGCCGCGCTCGTGATGCTGTTCGTCGATCGCCAGCTCGGGGGACACTTTTTCGACCCCGCGGGCGGCGGCCAGGTGGTGTTGTGGCAGCACCTCTTCTGGTTCTTCGGTCATCCGGAGGTCTACATCATGGTGCTGCCCGCGATGGGGATGATCTCGGAGATCATCCCGGTGTTCAGCGGCAAGCCGATCTTCGGCTACCGGTTCGTGGCCGGGTCGAGCGTGGCGATCGCGTTCCTCTCGTTCGGCGTCTGGGCCCACCACATGTTCGCAGTCGGCCTTGGCGACACCGAGAACGCGATCTTCGCGGCGACGAGCATGCTCATCGCGGTCCCGACCGGCGTGAAGATCTTCAACTGGATCGCCACGATGGTCGGCGGCCGCATCCGTCTCACGACCGCGATGCTGTTCGCGGTCGGCTTCATCGCGATGTTCGTGATCGGCGGACTTTCCGGAGTCTCCCTGGCGGTCGTGCCGATCGACCTCGCGGTGACCGACAGCTACTACGTCGTCGCGCACCTGCACTACGTCCTGTTCGGCGGGACGATGCTCGGGATCTTCGCGGGCGCGTACTACTGGTTCCCGAAGATGACCGGCCGGCTGCTCGACGAGGGCCTCGGCAAGCTGCATTTCTGGGCAACCTTCGCCGGCTTCAACCTCACGTTCCTGCCGCAGCACTGGCTTGGCGCCGTAGGCATGCCCCGCCGCGTCTTCACCTACGCCGCGAGCACGGGCTGGGGCCCCTTGAACCTCGTCTCGACCATCGGTGCGGCGATCCTCGCGGTCGCGATGGTGATCTTTGCCGTGAACCTCGTGCGCAGCCTGCGCTCCGGCGAGGTCGCCGGCGACGACCCCTGGGACGGGTTCACGCTCGAGTGGGCAACCTCCTCTCCGCCGCCTGCCGAGAATTTCCCGACGATCCCCGCGGTCACCGGCCGGCGCCCGCTCTGGGATCGCAAGCATCCCGACCAGCGAGACCGGGCATGAGCGCGAGCGTCGCCGTCGGCCGGGGTCCGAGCATCGCTCACGATCGTGTCCTGCTCGGCGTTGCTGTCTTCATCGCTTCGGAGTCGGTGTTCTTCTTAGCGATCGTGCTTGCGTACCTCGCGTATCGCGACGCGGGCCTCGCAACGGCGAAAGCGAACCTCGATATCCCGCGCACGGCGATCTTCTCGATCGCGCTCTTTTCGAGCAGCGCGACGATGGCCCTCGCGGCGCGCCATGGGAGCCGGAGCTGGCTCGTCGCGACGATCGCGCTGGGCGCCGTGTTCCTCGCGGGGCAGGGGAGCGAGTACGCGCGTCTGCTGGCGAGCGGCATCGGCCCAGGCCGCGAGCTGTTCGGAACGACGTTCTTCACATTGACCGGGCTGCACGGCGTGCACGTGCTCGGCGGGCTCGTCGCACTCTTCGCGCTCCTCGCCGCGCACATCCGCCGTCGGTCCGCGCTGCGCCCGGTGGCCTTCGAGGCCGTCGGCCTGTACTGGCATTTCGTCGACGCCGTTTGGGTCGTCGTCTTCAGCGTCGTGTACCTGGGCACGCTCCTGTGAACCAGCACCGCGCGAGGCATGGCCCCGCCCCGTCCATCTGGCCCGTAACGCTCGCGACCGGCGTCGGTCTCGCTGCGCTCGGGATCCTCACGAGCTGGATCATCGTCGCCGCGGGGGCGGTCATCGCCGCGTTCGCGCTGGTCGGCTGGATCGCCCAGGCGCTCGACGAGGCCGCGCCATGAACGAGATCACGCGGCGCGCCTTCCTATCGCGCGTTTCGCTGGGGCTCACCGCGGCGATCGCCGGCATCGTCGGCGTCCCGATCGTCGGCTACCTGCTCGCCCCGCTCTTTCAGAAAACGCCAGACGTGCCGGTCCCCGTCGGAAAGCTGAGCGAGTTCCCGCTCGGCCAGACGAGGCTCGTCAAGGTGCGCGACCCAAGCCCGCTCGCCTGGGCTGGCCAGGCCGCGGATACCGCGCTCTGGGTCCGGCGCCGCCAGGAAAGCGGGCCCCAGATGTTCCAGGTCTTCAACGTGAACTGCACGCACCTGGGGTGCCCAGTGAACTGGCAGGCCGACGCGAAGATCTTCCTCTGCCCGTGTCACGGCGGGGTCTTCTACGAGGACGGGACCGTTGCGGGCGGTCCGCCGCCGCGGCCGCTCTTCGAACGCGGGTGGGAGGTCAGCGGCGACCAGCTCCTCGTGCGGCAGCAACCGCTCCCGACCGTGAAGCAGGGATGAGATCGCTGCGCGCGCTGCTGGATCGATGCGCGAGCTGGCTCGGCGAGCGGTTCGAGCTCGAGGACTCGGTCCTCGCGGTACTCCGGCATCCGGTACCGCGCGAGCTCGAGCGTCCGATCGGCTGGTGGTACGTCACCGGAAGCGCGACGCTCGCCGTGTTCGTCGTCCAGGTCGTCACCGGGGTCGGTCTGGCGATGACGTATGTCCCCGCACCGAACAGCGCGTACGACTCGCTGCAGTTCATTAGTCACGATGCGACCCTCGGCGCGGTCGTGCGCGGAATGCACTATTTCGGGGCGGGCGCGATGGTGGTCCTCGTCCTTGTCCACATGACGCAGGTGTATCTGTTCGGAGCCTTCAAGTTCCCCCGCGAAGCGAACTGGCTCACCGGGTCGCTCCTCCTCCTCGCAACGCTCGCGATGGCCTTCACCGGGCAGCTCCTGCGGTGGGACCAGGACGCGTTCTGGTCGGTCGTGGTCGCGGCAGAACAAGCGGCGCGGGCGCCGGTCATCGGAGATTGGCTCGCGCGCCTCGTCGTCGCGGGCAACAACGTGGGAGGCGCCACGCTCACGCGGTTCTACGCGACCCACGTGTTCCTGATCCCAGCCGCGATCTTCGGCCTGATCGGGATGCATTTGTATCTCGTGGTAAAGCGCGGCATCTTCGAGCCGCCGGTCGCGGGCGATCCGGTCGAGCCACGCACTTACCGCGCGCGTTACGCCGACATCCTGCGCCGCGGTATCCCGTTCTGGCCGGATGCGGCGTGGCGCGACGTCGTCGTGGCCACCCTTGCGGTCGTCGCGGTGGTGATTCTCGCGGCGGCACTCGGCGCGCCGGCTCTCGGGAAGCCGCCGGACCCCACGAACGTGGTCGCGGACCCGCGCCCCGACTGGTATTTCCTGGGCTACTTCGCGATCCTGGCACTCATACCGCCGGCGACGGAGTCGATCGTCATCGTCGGGCTTCCGCTGTTCGCGTTCGTGTTCCTCTTCCTGGTCCCATTGCTGTGGCCGGACGGCGAGAGGCACTGGTCGCGCAGACCCGCCGCGGTCGCCGCGGTCGCGCTGCCGTTCGTCGCGTACGCCGCCCTCACCGTCGCGGGACTGCAGTCGCCGTGGGTGCCGCGACTCGAGGGCGCCGCGCTGCCTGTGTCGGCGACCGACGGCCTGAGCGGCACCGCGCGCCACGGCGCGGATCTGTTCCTGACGAAATCGTGCTGGGCGTGCCATCAGATCGACGGGACGGGCGGCCGGCGGGGGCCGGACCTCACACACGTCGCGTCGCGGTTATCACGCGATCAGCTGACGCAGCGCATCGCGACCGGGGGCGGTGGAATGCCGGCTTATGCCGGCAGCGTGACGCCCACCGAGCTCGACGATCTCGTGACGTTCCTCGCCACCCGGAAGTGATCTACCCCTAAACTCGCGCCGATGCCCGACGTGCGCGTACGCCCGATGAACGAGCTCGACATCGAGGGGATCTGCCGCATCGACGAACGCATCACGGGCCGGTATCGGCCCGACGTCTGGGAGCAGCGCACCGCCTACTACCTGCGGCGCGACCCGGATTCGTCGCAGGTCGCAGAGGTCGACGGCCGTGTTGTCGGCTTCATGCTCGGAGAGGTTCGTGGCGGCGAGTTCGGCCTCGAGGAGCCCACCGGCTGGGTGGAGTTCTTCGGGGTGGACCCTTCCGCGCGCGAGAAAGGTGTGGGCCGGCGGCTCATCGAGGCGCTGCTCGGGCACTTCCGGTCTAAGGGCGCGCACGTCGCGCGCACCATGGTCGCGTCGCAGGACAAGGAGATCGCGAGCTTCATTGCGGCGATGGGCTTCGTGCCCGCGCCGTTGACCGCGCTCGAAAAGCGCCTGTAGCGATCCAGACGCTAAGGAAGAGACAGTTCCTCTCTCAGGTCGGATAGAAGTCAAGCGAATTATCGGGCCGTTGCACGTTGACCCACATCGCGTTTACCTTTCCGCATGGTGGGTCGAAAGCGTGTCCTGGTCGTCGAGGATGACCCCGACGTACGCCAGCTCGTAGCCGGCTTGATGGTCGACGCCGGATTCGACGCGCAGACAGCTGTAGACGGTGATCACGCCATCAGGTCGGCCGCCGCGCTCAAGCCCGATCTCATCATCCTTGACGTCTATGTCCCCAAGGCTGAGCTGGCGATCCGCTTTGCGCAGGAGTACCGAAGACGCGTGCGCGCCGAGAATCGAGCACCAATCATCGCGATGAGCGCAAGACCGGACCTCGAGTCGTTTGCGCAGCAGATCGGCGCCAGTAACTATCTGCGAAAGCCATTCGACAACGAAGAGCTGGTCAGTCTCGCGCGGAAGCTCCTGACGCCGTCGGTCGATGACAGAGAAAGCGCCTCGTCGCCCGACGCAGCTTCGCAGGCCCCACAGGTAGAGCCAGAAAAGGCCTCCACCTAGGTCGGATCTGAGTCCCGAGCACGTTCGCTCCGGCGAACGGTATGACCAATGACAAGCGAAACTCGGTACGCTAGTGCTGTGAGAGACGAGGTTCGCACGCTGCCGAAGCCGTACCACGAGGCCATCGAGCACTGGCAGCGGCACAATTTTCCGGACTATCCGAAGCTCGCCGAAGAATGGGACCGCTTCTTTCCGAAGGACGAGCCGTTCTGCCTCTGCGCGAAGATCGCGGAGGACATTCCGAGCGAGATCGAGGTCGGCGAGCGCAAGGGTGAGGAAAAAGCGCTCGCGCCAAGGGAACTACCCGAGGAGGCGGCGCAGCACCTCCTGACGGCGATCAAGGCGCAGGCGTCGACCGAGTTCGGCTCCATCCAGCAGCACCAGGGCACGCTCGCGCGCGCGCAGGAGCCGCAGGATCACGCGTGGGCGCTGCGTGTGATGGCCGAGGAGCTGCGTCACGGGTACCAGATGGTCCATCTGCTCACGAGCGCAGACTGGTCGCCGGTAACCAACACGAAGGCCTCGGACATGGTGGAGGAGATCCTCTCCATGCAGACCGGCTCGCACCTGCTCGCCGCGTTCAACCTCGAGTACGACAGCTTCCTCGACAACGTCGTGTTCGCCGCGTTCATCGATCGGGTAGGGAAGTACCAGCTCACGATGCAGAAGATCTCCGCGTACAAGCCCTACGCGTCGAGCATGCCGCCGATGCTGCGCGAGGAGGCGTTCCACCTAGCGGCGGGCGTGATCCCGCTGCGGCGCTGGGTCGAGGCCGCGGCGCGTGGCGACGGCTACATCACGATGAGCGACATCCAAAGGGCGACGCACAAGTGGTTCGGGAGAGGGCTCGAGATGTTCGGCGACGAGCGGGGCGGCCAGACGAACGTCAAATTTGGCCTCAAGGACATGGCCAACCGCGAGGCGCAGGACATGTACATCGACGAATGCCAGCGTATGTACGACGACCTGAACGAGCGCTATGTCCGGGCGCGTTTCCCCAAGCTCTCGCGCGACGACGCCGAGAAGGCTTTCGCGCGGATCAAGTCCGGCGAGACCGTCGATGGCGTCGGCTCCGAGGACCTACTGCGGCTGCCGGACCGGCGCTTCTTCCGCCGACGTGGCGAATTCGCGTACCAGATGGTGGGGACGCACGGCGGGGCGTTCACCGATGTCGAGAAGTACATCGCTCACGTCCTCGCGAATCTGCCGGAGGCGTACCGCGCGTCGATCGACGTGAAGCATTGGGCCGATCTGCAGCGCAAGGTCACGCGTGGCGAGACGCCGCTCAAAGAAGCGATCAACTCGATGCCGCGCCTCGCCCGTGTCGGTGGGGGCTGTCCGTGCGCGAAATCCGTCCGCTGGGTCCAGGAGTCCGGCTAGGTCAGCCCAGCTCGCCGCTAACGCGGCGAGCGAAGAGGGGTGCAGGGGATACTTCCCCTGCGAAAAGTCAGGGGAGGTCGACGTGGCGCAGTTCAACGACAAGGTCGAGCCCATGGACTTCACGAAGATGCCAAAGGAATACCAGGATCTTCTCACGCGCCTACTCACCATCCAGGCGGACTGCGAGATCGGCGGACCCCATATCTACGTGGACCACTGGACCTTGCGCGCGCCGACCGTCGACGATCAGTGGCGCGTCGCGCGGATCGCGGCCGAGGAGATCGACCATTGCCGCAAGATGCTCCGGCTGCTCGGCTTACTGGACATCGATCGCTCCGACATCCTCACGCGGCCCCGCAGCAAGCGCGAGGTCGACGCCTTCAAGGAAGACATGCCAACCTGGGCCGACTTCGCGGCGTTCGGGATGCTCATCGACAAGGTGGGCGAGTACCAGCTCGAGGAGATGAACGGGTCCACGTACCGGCCGATCGAGGACTACCTGGGCCAGATCCTTCGCGAGGAGAAGGGGCACATCAGCTACGGCCAGCAGCAGCTCGAGAAGCTCGTGAAGTCGGGCGACGAAGGTCGCGAGCAGGCGCAAGCAGCGGTCGACAAGTGGTACACCGTCGGCCTCGACATGTTCGGACAGTCGCAGTCGGCCCGGACCGAGCGCTACATCGAGTGGGGCCTCAAGCGTCGCACGAACGAGGAGGCCCGCCGCCAGTACATCGCCGAGGTCGATCCCCTGATCGAGGGCGTCGGTCTCGTTGTGCCCGACAAGCTGAAAGGTCGGAAGTACCTGTAACGACGTTCAACCTCGCGAGCGCGCTCGTCGACTCGCATTTGGATGCCGGTCGCGCTGACCGTCCCGCAATCCGCTTTGAGGGCGCGACCCTCACGTACAAGGACGTCGCGCGATCCGTCAACCGCGCCGGCAACGCGCTGCGCTCACTCGGCCTCGAGCCTGAGCAGCGCATCGCGCTCCTCCTGGCGGACTCGCCAGACTTCGTCGCGGTGTTCCTTGGCGCGATCAAGATCGGCGCCGTCCCCGTCACCCTCTCGACGCTCCTCACCGCCCACGACTATGCGTACCTCCTGGCCGACTGCCGGGCCCGCGTCGCCGTCGTGGACCAGGCGCTCCTCGCGCAGATCGCGCCCCTCACCAAGGAGCTTCCGCATCTGGCGCACATCACCGTCGCGGGCGACCCTCCGAAAGGCCGGGCGGCGCTGCGGGAAATCCTGGCCGCTGCCTCGAGCGTGCTCGCCGCCGAGCCGACGAGTCCCGATGACATGTGCTTCTGGCAGTACTCGAGCGGCACGACCGGTGCACCGAGGGCCGTGATCCACCTGCATGCGAGCGCGATGACCCCGGCCGATCTGCACGGTCGGCACGTGGTCGGGCTATCTTCCGACGACCGCGTGTTCAGCGTCGCCAAGCTCTTCTTCTCGTACGGCTTGAACAACTCGCTCGTTATCCCGTTGCGGCACGGCGCGACGTCGATCCTGTTCGCCGGGCGCCCGGAGCCGCGCGCGATCTTCGCGGCGATCGCCGCCGAACGGCCGACCGTCTTCTACGGCGTGCCGACCTCGTATGCAGCGCTTCTCGCGGCCGCGGAACAGGGCGCCGCGTACGACCTCTCGTCGGTCCGGCTCTGCATCTCCGCGGGAGAGGCGCTGCCGCGGCCGCTCTTCGAGCGCTGGAGGGCCCGCTTCGGTCTCGAGATCCTGGACGGGATCGGTTCCACCGAGATCGGGTACATCGCCATCTCGAACTTCGCCGGCCGGGTCCGGCCGGGCACGTCCGGAGAGCTGATTCCGGGGTACGAGTCGCGAGTGGTCGGCGAGACCGGCGCGCCGCTGCCGCCGGACGCGGTCGGCGACCTGATGGTCCGCGGACCGTCGACCGCGCTCGGCTACTGGAACAAGCGCGATGCGACCAAACGCACGTTCCGTGGCGAGTGGGTCTTCACGGGAGACCGCTACTCCGTGAGCGAAGACGGCTACCACACGAATCACGGGCGCAGCGACGATCTGCTCAAGGTCGGCGGCATCTGGGTCTCGCCGCTCGAGGTGGAGAGCGCTCTGCTCGAGCACGCGGCCGTCCTCGAATGTGCGGTCGTGGGGCGCGAAGACGCCGAGGGTTTGATCAAGCCCAGCGCCTACGTCGTGCTGAAGAACGGCGCCGCGAGCCAAACCCTCGCCGGCGAGCTGCGCGCGTTCGTGAAAGACCGCCTCGCGCCATACAAGTACCCTCGATGGATCGAGTTCGTCCCGGAGCTACCCAAGACGTCCACCGGCAAGATCCAGCGCTTCAAGCTGCGATCGAGATGAGCACGCACCGCCTGTCGTTCACCCTGAACGGCACAAAACACGAGCTCGAAGTGGCGGCGGATCGGTTGCTCATCGAGGTCATCCGCGACGATTGCGGCGCCACTGGTACGAAGCTCGGCTGTGCCGTCGGCGTTTGCGGAGCGTGCAGCGTTCTCGTCGACGGCGAGCTCCTGTCCGCCTGTCTTTTGCCCGCGGTCTTCGCCGACGGACGGCGCATCACCACGGTCGAAGGTCTCGCGAAAAATGACCTCACGCCACTGCAGGACGCGTTCATCCGCGAAGGTGGCTTCCAGTGCGGGATCTGCACGCCGGGACAGCTCATTGCCGCGACCGCTCTGCTCAGCGAGCAGCCACGGCCGGACCACGAAGCGATCCGCACCTGGATGATGGGGAACCTGTGCCGCTGCACCGGCTACTACGGGATCGAGCGCGCGATCCAGAAAGCCTCGGGGGTCGGGGGGCAGAGCCCTCCGAATCGCTTGTGACGTTCGACTACCACGAGCCGCGCTCGCTTGCCGAAGCGCTCGCGCTGCTGGACCGGTACGGCGACGATGCCCACCTCATGGCGGGCGGCACGGCGACCGTCCTCCTCATGCGCCAGGGACTCCTCCGGCCCGGGCACGTCATCGGGCTGCGCGCGATCGACGATCTCCGTGGCATCACGCCCACGCGGGACGGCGGGCTGCGCATCGGCGCGACGGCCACGCTCCGCGCGGTAGAGCGTTCGCCCGAGGCACGCATGTACAGCCCCGCGCTGACCGACGCGTTCGCAAGCGTCGCCACCGTCCGCATACGAAATCAGGCGATGGTCGGGGGGAACCTCGCGCACGCCGATCCGGCGCAGGACCCGCCCCCGATGCTTGCTGCCCTGAATGCGACGGTGTCGATTCGTTCGTCGCGGGGCGAGCGCTCGCTACCGATCGACGAGCTCGCGGTCGATCACTTCACGACGTCGCTTGCGCACGACGAGATCATCACCGGTGTCGTCCTACCGCCGATCGAGCCGGGCTCGCGCGAGACGTACCTCAAGTTCCTGCCGAAGACGGCCGACGACTATGCGACGGTCTCCGTCGCGGCGACCCTGCGCTTCGCTCCAGACGGCACGATCGCGGAGACACGGATCGTTCTCGGAGCTGTCGGACCGACTCCGATCCGCGCACGGCGCGTCGAGGACGCGCTACGTGGCCAGCCGCCGTCGCGGGTGCGGGATGCGCTCGAGCTCGTACCCGACGAGGTCGATCCGATCGACGACCTCCGAGGCTCGGCGGCGTACAAGCGCGAGATGGCCCGCGTGTGGACCGGGCGCGCGCTCGCGCGGGTCACCCGTTGAAGTTCACACACACGGCGACCGTCGCGGCGCCCCGCGACAAGGTCTGGGCGCGGATCATGGACATCCCCTCCGCCGCGCGATGCGTTCCCGGCGTCGCGTCCGTTCGCGCATCCGGTAAGGACAAGTACCAAGGGACGCTTGCCGTGCAGATCGGCCCGGTGCGCCTAGTGCTCGACGGCGACTTCGTGATGACCGCACGCGACGAGCAGGCGGGCACGGCGTCGCTCAAGGCGGATGCGAAGGACTCGCGCGTCGGCGGCGCGATACGCGCGACGATGGACCTGGCACTCGCGGAGAAGGAGGGGCAGACCGAGGTGAAGATCGCGACGGACCTCGCGGTCATGGGCCGTCTCGGCGAGTTCGGGCAGGCCGTGATCAAGCGCAAGGCCGATCAGCTGATGGGGGACTTCGCCGAGTGCCTGGCCCGGCAGGTCATGACCGCCAGGTGACCGGTGTCGCCGAGCGCTCCGCCTCGATCCTGGACCAGCCTGAGTACCGGGTCGAAGGCCGCGACAAGGTGACCGGGGCGGCCCGCTATGCCGCCGATGTCGTCATGCCCGGCATGCTGCAGGCGGCGTACGTGACGAGCCCATACGCGCACGCGCGCATCGTCTCGATCGACGTCTCGGCCGCGCGGGCGCTTCCGGGCGTTCGCGCCGTGATCACCGGCGCCGACACGAAGCCCGGCCGCTTGGGGCGCAGGCTTCAGGACTGGCCGATCCTCTGCTGGGATCGCGTGCTCTTCATCGGCGATCGCGTGGCGGCGATCGCCGCCGACACCGCCGCGATCGCCGATGAGGCTGCTCGGCTGGTCGAGGTGGAGTATGAGGAGCTTCCCGCGGTACTCGATGCGGACGCCGCGCTTGCGGCGGGCGCGCCGGTCCTGCACCCCGACGCCGCGAACTACGCGTTCCTCGGCGGCACGCGCGCGCAGCGATCGCATCCCAACGTCCAGGGACAGGCCCTTCATGAGCACGGCGATGTAGAAGCCGGGTTCCGCACGTCGCACAAGGTGTACGAGCACACGTTCACGCTGCCACGGACGCACCAGGCGTACATCGAGCCGCGGGCGACCCTTGTCTGGCTCGACGGCGAGACCGTGCGCGTGGTCACGACCAACAAGGCGCCCTTCGCGCTGCGGCAGCACATGTCCGTCGCGCTCGGCGTTCCCGAGCCGCGGATCGTCGTCGACGCGGGGCACATCGGCGGCGACTTCGGCGGCAAGGGTCTTTCGATCGACGAGTTCGTCCTCTATCACCTCGCCCGCGCGACCGGACGTCCGGTCCGTGCGCTTACGCGCTACGCCGACGACCTCCAGGCGACCAACACCAGACACGCGGCGACGATCACGCTGCGCACCGGCGTCGACGCGGAAGGTCGGATCCTCGCGCATACCTCGCGCGTCCTGTTCGACGGCGGCGCGTACGCGGCCGGCAAGCCCGTGATCACGCTGATGCCCGGCGACGCGATGCTCACGCTCGCGGGGTACCGCGTGCCCGCCGCGCGTGTGGAGGCGACGACCGTGTACACCAACCAGGTCCCCGCCGGGCATGCGCGCGCGCCGGGGCAGCCCCAGAACGCATTCGCCGCGGAATCGCATATCGATCTCATCGCGCGCGACCTCGCGATCGATCCGCTCGAGTTCCGCGAGCGCAACATCGTGCGACACGGGGACGTCGACGTCACCGGAAAGCCGTGGCACGGTACCGACGGCCCTGCGCTGCTTGCCCGGCTGCGCACGGCATCCCGCTATGGACCCTCGCTGGCGAGGCCTAACCAGGTGAACTGGTGGGGCTGGGGCGTCGCGCTCGGGGTCAGGCACGTCGGGCGCGGCCGCGCCTCGATGGTTCTGCGGACGCTCGCCGGCGGACGCGTCGAGCTCCGCACGGGCGTGTCCGACCAGGGCGGCGGCGCGCACACGCTCTTCCAGCGAATAGTCGCGGCCGAGCTGAGCATCCCGCTCGATCGCGTCGCCGTAAGCCGTGGCACGACCGACGCCGTGCTCAGCGATCCGGGGGTGGGCGGTAGTCGCGTGACGCCTGTCCAGGGGAGCGCCGCGCTCGACGCGGCGCGAAAGCTCAACGCGAAGCTCGCCGAGCTCGGGCGCTCGATCGACGATGCCAGCGAGATCGAGGTTACGGGCGAAGCGGCGCAGGAGACGCACGAGGCTTCGACGTACGCCTACGCCCTACGGGTAACCATCGACCGCGAAACGGGCTCGCTGAAGATCGACGACGCCACGCTCGTTGCCGATGTCGGCAAGGTCATCAATCCGGTCGCGCTGCGCGGGCAACTCGAGGGAGGGTTCATCTTCGGCCTCGGTCAGGCCGTCATGGAAGAGCTTCGCGTTGAGGACGGCCGTGTCGTGACGGCGAACCTCGGCGACTACAAGCTCCCGACGATCGCCGACGCGCCGCCACTACGGATCGAGCTGATCACCGACCATCCGGGACCCGGGCCTTTCGGCGCGAAGTCGGTCGGCGAGCTCGCCAATCCCGCGGTCGGCGCTGCCGTCGCGAACGCCGTCCAGGATGCCTGCGGCGCGCGGGTTATGAGCCTGCCGGTGACCGCCGAGAAGATCTGGGCCGAGCTGCCGAAGTGATCGACTAGCAGGCCGCGGCGAGCTTCGCGTTCGCGGTCGGCCGTCCCGATGTGCTGAACCAGACCTCGCGGTCCGTCATGAGGGCGCCCGGCGGCGCGGCGCCGGGGAATTCGGGGACGAGGTAGACGGTCGTTCCGCTCCGCCGGACCAGCCTCCACATCACCAGATCCCTTCCGCAGCTGGCGTTGCCTAGAACAAGCTCCGCGTCTTTGATCGGATCGTCCGTCGTTCCTCCGGCGGCTCGCGCCTCGGCCTCGCTCGGGATCGTGATCCCGCCGCCGCGACCTCCGCCGACGGTGCCCATTCCATCGGCGCCGCTCGACACGAAGACCGTCACCAGCGTTTGGTCCTGGTAGCGCACTGGGAGGAGCCATTTGCCCGTAGTCGCGGGGTACTGGCGGACGAAGATCGGCTGCCCGAGCTCGAGCAGCTCAGGGCGGCACGCGGGCGCTCGCGGGTCGCGCATCGGTCCGGGACGAACACCGACGAGCAGGCGTCCGCAACTTTCGCGGCGATCGGCGCCTCGCTCGCGGCGGCAATCAGCGAAGGCGTGGCCGTCGGCGCCGGCGTCAGATTCGAGCGGGGGACGGTTGCGATGACGAGAAAGATGGCGAACGCTGCCATCACGCCCCGGACGGCCCAGGAGCCCATATAAGGTCAGTTTCGGGCGCCATACCCGGCCCCGAATCAGAGTTGCCGTCGTCCAAGTTCTACGAGCCATCTCGTGCCACGAACGAACGGCTGGTTGCTTGACTACCCATTAAGACTTGCGCCCGTTGGTCAGAGGACTGACGAAGGGGAGGGTCATGTTCAAGCTATTCGTGTTCGTCGCTGCCCTACTCATAGCGATGCAGGGGAACGCCTCAGCCGACCAGCCGCTTCAAGTGCGGCGCCACGTCGACGCGGACGTCCCTGCGAACGTCGCGAGCAGAATTTGCGGATTCGAGATCCGCGCTCACTTCGAGGGCGACGCCAACATCAAGGTCTTCTACGACAACGACGGCAATATCGTGCGCGAGGTCGATACGTTCCCTTCGTGGAAGGTCACGGTGTACCGGCCTGGCACCGACCAGGCGTACACCTCGGCGAGCCCGCAGGTGCTGCACTTCTACTACACCGACGGGGCCGCCCTGAACACCGTCGTGACGATCGTCGGGACGGGACTCCTCGAAAGGATCTCGGGGGTCGGCATGGACTCGGGGCGCGTCGCCTTTGAAGCGGTCGTGATCGGCTACGACGCCGGTGTCCCAGTCACGCAGTTCGTCCGCGAAGTCTCCTCGGCGGGTCCGGACTTACCTTTTCAGCCCTTCGGTCGCAACCGCTGCGCCTACTTCCAGCAATAGAGGGGTGAGGGCCAGCTCGCGCTGGCCCTCATTTCCTACTTCTTGTCCAAGCCCCGATCCGCGGCGCTCTTCACGAACGACTCGTCGAGGATCGTCTTGACATCGAGGGCCTTCACGGCCGGGTTGGAAGCGCCGAGCGTCTCCTGGGCCGCAGCGAATAGCTCGGGCTTGGGGTAGGGCAGTGCGGCGAGCGCTTCGCTCCCGTAGAACTCGACCGCCTCCTCGAAGCCCTTCGCCGCCGGGTCGGCCTGGAAGTACTTCTTCATGATCGTCACGGTCTGGGCCTTGTTCTTTTTCATGTAAGCGACCGCCTCGACGAGAGAATCGATCCAGCGCTGCATCGCCTCACGCTTCGCTGAGATGAACGGGGTCTGCACCACGATCCCGGTCTGTGCGGTCGGGAGCTTCTGGCCCGCGAGGTCGTACACGCTGTGGAAACCGCGGTCGATCAGCTCGGCGGTGTTTGGCGGGTCATCGACGGCCGCCTGGATCGACCCCGCGAAAAGGGCGGCCGTCCGCTGGGCGTGCGAGCCGAGTGGCACCAGCGTGACGTCTTTCTCCGGATCGAGCCCCAGCGCTTTGAGCGCTTTGCGCGTCGCGATGTCCGCGGAGCCTCCCGGGCTCGAGATACCGATCTTCTTGCCCTTGAGATCCGCCGCCGTCTTGATGTCGGGCGCGGCCATGAGGAGATATGGGAATACGGGGGTCAGGATGGCGGTGACCGTGATCTTGCCGCCGCTCGCGGTCGCCGACAGGGACTCAGCACCGCCGACGCTGATGATCTCGACGCTCCCGGCGAGGAGCGCGGCCATCCCTTGGGAGCCGCCGTTGATCGACTGCAGGTCGACGGTGAGCCCGTTCTTCGTGAAGATGCCGGCGTCCATGGCCGTCCAGATCGGGAGGCTGTCGCCGGTGAGATTCGTATATGCGGCCTTGACGCTGATCGGCGTGACCGGCGTCGCCGACGCGGCTGCGGGCACGGAAGCGGCCGGCGACGGCGCGGGGGTTCCGCCTCCGCAGGCCGCGACGACGATCCCCGCGAACACGATGAGCGTGACGAGTCTGCGCATCTCTCCTCCTAGCGAAAACGCTTCTCTTGCCGGTGGCGGACGATCGTGTCGACGAGCGCGGGTCGCCTCTCTCTGCGAACGACCTCGAGCGCGCGCTCGAGAGCCGGACGTACCTTCGCGGGATCGGCGATCGGACCCTCGGCGTGCCAGCCGAACGAACGCGCGAGCATCGCGAAGTCGGGCGCCGGGTCGTCGATCTCCTGACCGATGCGCGCGTTCTCCTTCGGCGTGCCGCGATGCTGCGCGACCCGGAGCTGATGCTCCCAGTCGTTGTAGTAAGCCCGGTTGTTGTACATGACGACCAGCAGAGGGATGCGGTGGTGCGCGGCGGTCCAGAGCGCGCCCGGGTCGTACAGGAGATCACCGTCGGGCTGAATGTCGACGACGAGGCGGTCCGTGCCGCGATACGCCAGGCCAACGCCGAGTGAGGTTCCGATCTGCGTCGCCGTCCCGAACGAGCGGCCCGGATGACGCCGCGGGCCGTCGATGTCCCACAGACGCAGCGCCCAGTCCTCGAGCGTGTTCGACGTCAGGATCCAGTCCTCGCCCTTGATCACCGACCAGATCTCGGAGGCGAGGCGCGGCGCCGTGAGCGGAGACGCGTCCCAGTCCTCCCGAGCATCGCGCTCCCACCGTGCGCGGATCTCGTCGTGCTTTCGCTGCAGCTCGGCGCAGCGCGCCGATCGATCGCGTCCCCCGGCGCGCTCGCGGACCGCCGCGCGAAGCACGGGGATCGCGAGCCGCGTGTCCGCGACGATCGAAAGAGCCACGGGTTGGAACTGGCCGAGGTCCTCGGCCCACTTGCTCTGTCGCAGCTCAGAGAGACCGATGTCGACGATCGGCGTCCCTGCCGGAATGCGCGAGCGCTTCTCGTTCGTCAATCGGTCGAGCTCGTTCAGCGACCGCGAGAGGTCGCCGACGTCGAGCGCGAGGACGAACAGCGCGACGAGGTCGCCGACCGCGTCCGGATGTCGTCCGGTGAACTCGGCGATGATGACGGGCCGCTCCGCTCGCGCCATGAGGTCAGCGGCCCTCGTGATCGCGGCAGGATCGGCCTGCGCCGCGCTGGGCCGTGCGGCCGCGGCAACCTCGGCCACGTCGATCGGCCGGGCAAGCTTCTCCTCCTGCAGTCCCGCGTCGTAGCAGAGGTAGACCGGGCCGCACGGCTCCGTGGTCGCCATACGGTAGGCGCGCGCGAAGGACGCCGGGAAGTCGGCCACGGTCGCGGGCTGGTCGTCCCACTTCGTGTAGTCGCGCACGGCGTTGCCGTTCACTTGCGCGGTGTGGATCCAGTCGATGTAAGGACGTCGTTTGTTCCGATCGACCGGTCCCGTCGCGCCCAACACCAGCACGGGCGCGCGGTCCACGTGCGCGTAGTAGATGGTCATCGTCGCGTGGAGGAGACCGACCACGTCATGCACCGCGGCGGCCATCGGCCGGCCCGTCGCCTTCGCGTACCCGTGTGCGATGGAGACCGCGATCTCTTCATGAGTGCAGAGGATGATCTCGGGCTTGTTGGCGCCGTAGTTGACGAGCGAGTCGTGAAGACCCCGGTACGACGCTCCGGGGTTCAGGGCGACGTATTCGATCCCGAACGCCCGGAGCAGGTCGACGATGACGTCCGACCCGTACCGCTGCTCCGCTATTTACCGACCCCGCGCTTCTCCGCATCGGCGACGAACGAATCGTCGATCGCCTTCGTGACGTCCAAGGTTTTGACGTTCGGATTTGTGGCGGCGAGCGCGTCCCTGGTGTAGTTGAATGCCGCGACGTCGAGGTGCGGATACGTCGGCATGATCTGGCCAACGTAAAAGTCATATGCCTGGCCGAGGGCGTCCTGGTCTTCGATCTTCAGGAGCTTGCTCATGACCTTGATCGTTCCAGGCTTGTCCTTCTTGGCGGCGGCGATGGCTTCGATCTCGGCGTCGATATACGCCTGCACCGTCTGGCGATTCGTCTGCAAATAAGAGCGACGCACGACCGTGCAGTTGTCGGTGGCCGGGATCTTCTCGGCTGCGAGGTCGACGATCACCTTGAAGCCGTTCTTGAGGAGCAGCACCGTGTCCGGCGGATGCCCGGGCCCGGCGTAGACGGCCCCGCCGATCATCGCCGCTGTGAGGTTCGCGACCGATCCGAGGGCCTGTTTGGTCACGTCCTTGTTGGGGTCGAGCTTGAGCCGCTGAAGCGAAAGGTCCGCCGCGACCTCACTCGAACCGCCCTTGGACGCGACCCCCACCACCTTGCCGCGTAGGTCCTCAGGCGTCTTGTAGTCGGATTTCGCGAGGAGCTGCCAGGGCGTCACGGGAACGAAGAGCGAGACCGCGACCATGTCGGAGCCGGCGGCGACTCCGCTCATCGTTTCGGTCCCACCGAAGTTCCCGAACTGGATCTGTCCAGAGATGAGCGCGGCCGCCGACGGTGCGCCACCGTCGATAAGTACGAGGTCGACGTCCAGGCCGTGCTTCGCGAAAATGCCCATCTCCTTCGCGAAGAAGGGTGCGAGGTTCGCCGGCGTCACGTTGCCGTACGAGGATTTGATCTTGACGAGCTCGGGCGCGAGTGTCGCGCCCGAGGAGGGCGATGGACTGGGGGCCGGCGTCGCGGCGCCGCACGCCGCGAAGATCACCGATAGGACCGTGACCGGAACGAGCGCGCCTCTGAACCTGCGCATCTCCCGCCACCTCCGCGCCGCCGACGCACCGGGCAGCGGCGGCAAAGGTTATACCATTCGACCGTCCTCTCTACGAGCCCTTCCTTACTTAAGCGCTCCGGTGGACATCGTCGGAAAACTATTCCGCTTAGTGCTTACCTCGAAGCTGCGCGGGAATCCGGTCGCGCGTGATCGCGCGTTCGAGAGCGCCCTCGAGGTAGACGGGCTCGAGGCCGCCGGCCCAGTACTCGAGCGCGGCCCGGTTCGGCTGCGTCGTCTCGATCGGGCTCCTCCGGACCATGCCGCCGGTGCCCCGAGGTGTGAACTCGATCCAGCCGACCCAGGTGCCGTTCTTTCGTCCGCGGCCGACCGCACGGGCGACGTAAACATGGCCGTCGGCGTCGGCGATGTCGCTCTTGAACGTGTGGACCAAGGCATTCATGCCTCGATTCTCGCGCGCGCCGTGCCAGTTACGCCATTGTCACCTTGTTTGCGCTCAGGGCAGGTCCTTCGGCTTCTCTCCCTTGCCGACGAGCCAGCCCCAGCGCTCTAGAGCTTTCCGCTTGGTCTCGGGCGTCGGCAGCTGCGATACCGGGAACTGGATGCGCGGATCGAGCGGGCCCGACCACGCCCGGGGGATGATGTCGATCGACTCGGCGGGCTCGCTCCGCGTGCACATCGCCCAGAGCACCTGCTCCAGGTCCATGACGTCGATGTCGTCGTCGACGACGACCGTGTAGCGGCCGAGATAAGCGCCCGTGTGGACGCTCGCCGCGGCGTGTCCCACCTGGCGCGCGTGGCCCGCGTAGCGCTGGTTGATCGAGATCGCGTTGAACAGGCGCGAGCCGCCGACCTCGTGGCACCACACGCCGACGATGCCGGGGATCGAGGCGGCCTCGATGTCGCCGCGTAAGCGCGCGCTCCGCATGAACGCGCGGTAGAAGGACTGCTCGTCCGGCGGCACGTTCGGCGGCGACGCCAGAATGATCGGGTCGTTTCGGTGATAGATCGCCTCGACCCGGAACACCGGCTCGGCTCGCTCGCCCGAGGCGTAGTAGCCGGTCCACTCGCCGAATGGCCCTTCGACCTCGCGCTCTTCGGGATCGACCCAGCCCTCCATCACGATCTCCGCGTCCGCGGGGATCGGTAGGCCGGTGACCGGTCCCTTCATCACGCGATACGGCGCGCCGCGCACGCCACCTGCCCAGTCGTACTCGGTCGTGCCGTACGGGATTTCGGTGCATGCCGCGAGGAAGAGCAGCGGGTCACCGCCCGCGCAGAACGCCAGCGGCATCTTCTCCTTGCGCGCGAACCACTTGTCGCGGTGCTGACGGCCGTGCTTCCCGGGCGAGATGTAGAAGCCGAGCCGCGTCTTGTCATGGACCATCACGCGATAGGTGCCGAGATTCACCCAGCCCTCGTCCGGATCGCGCGTGATGTCGAAGCTGCCGGTCCCGAGGTACCGTCCGCCGTCGAACTCGTGCCACTTCGGGGTCGGAAAGATGAGACAGTCGACCTGGTCGCCGCGGAGCACATTCTCGAAGACCGGGCCGTCCTTCACGACCTCGGCGGGGATAGTCGTGATTCCTTTGCGGACCCGCTCCTGCCACATGCGGACGAGCTCGTGCGGCGACGCCTTCGGGTCTAACCCCAGCGTGACCGCGATACGACCGAAGGAGCCCAGCCCGTTAGAGAGGACACGGAACCCCTTCTTGTATCCCTTGATCTCGTCGAAGACCGTCGCCTTCGAGGGGCGGGTCCGTCCGAGAAGCTCGGTCGCCATGCCGATGTCCTCTTCGGTATTCGCACCGCGGACCGTTTGCAGCTCGCCGAGCGCGTCGACGCGTCGGAGCCAGTCCCGCAGATCGGTGGGTGTCGAGATTTTGGTTGGAATCGTCGTCGCCATTTGCCGCCTCCTACTCAACTCGCCCAGGACGACTCGAAGAGCCTGTCATATGCCAGTCCCCACGGTGGCCGAAGAAACCCGAGCGCGCGCACGTCCTCGGCGAAGTGGCCGAACGGCGAGCCGCGACCGAATGTACCGCCGCCTACGATCTTGCAGAGCCGGCTCGTAACCGACTCAGCGAGATCGGCGATCGCAGTCTTGCCTTCGAGCGTGCCACGTCCACTCTCGCGCTCCATGGCGCGCAGCATCCCCTCGTACGCCTGCGCTATCAGCCAGGCCTCGACGTTCGCCTGCGCCCACTCCACCTGCTCGTAGGCGCGCAGCGTGGTCCGCTTCGGTCCGATCGCCTGGCGTGCCGCCTCCATCGCCGCCTCGACGATCCCCACGATCACGGCCGAGAAGGCGCACGAGAGGAAGGGCCCCGCCTGGGGCAATCGCTTCTCGAGGTAGCCCGGCCATCCGATGAGCGCCGCCGTGTAACCGTCGAACCGAAACGCATGGCTCTGCGTCGCGATCATGCCGTGGCCGTCCCACGGTGAGAGAAGTGTGATGCCGGTGCTTCCATCCCAGCGGGCACCACGCACGTCCATGTAGAAGATCTCGGGGGTCTTCGCATCCGTCGGAAGGGCGCTTGTCATCATGAACGAGGTGATCCCGGAGCCGCTGCCGAAGTGCTTCGTTCCGGAGAAGCGGTAGCGACCATCTGCTATCGGTTGCGCGGTGGCTTTGGTCTTCGTGACGTCGCCGCCGCTCCCCGGCTCCGACGTGATCGTCCCGTACCACGCGCCGTCCTGGATCGAGCGGAATACCTCGCGGCGCTGCGAACCCCACGCTCTGGCGCGTTCGGGTGGCGCCTCAAGGTCCGAAAGCCAGCAGAGATATACGACGGTCAGATGCATCGAGCTGACCAGCGCGACCGATGAGTCCGCGCGCGCGAGCTCGCGGAGCACCTCGCACACCGCTCGCGTCGAGGTCGCTGTGGCGGCCCAGAGCCCGCCGGCCTCGGCAGGCACGACCAGCTCGAGGAATCCGGTCTCGGCGATCTCGGCGAAATCCGACGCGTGCAGCTCGCGGCGCTGTTGCCGGTCAGCTCGCTCACTGGACCATCGCGTCGCGATGTCGCGGATGCCTCGCTGAACGCCTTCGACCGAGTGACGCGTCGCGACCGCCATCTGCCGGCCTCCCCTAGGTCTCGTCGTCGTCAAAAGTACGCGCGAGCGCCCGCGGCCGCCATCCATCGTCGGGGATGGCGAGGCAGTGCTCCGGTGGAAGCTCGACCCACACGCGCTGCTCGCGGCGGAGCTCCGCCGTGGGGTGCGCCCGGGCGCGAAGCTCAGTGCCGACCACATCGACGATGCAGTCGAGGTGGTCGCCGAGGAACGCCGCGACGCGGAGCGTGCCGGCGAATTCATTCACCAGTCCCGCCGGGGCGCTCCGGACCAGGACCCGCTCAGGGCGCATCACGAGCAGCGCTTTCGCCCCCGGGGTGAGCGCTTCGCTCAGCGCGCATCTCACGATGCCCCCGAGCGCGCGCACACCGCCTTCGACGACCTCTCCCGGCAGGAACGTCGCATCCCCGACGAAGTCCGCCACGAACGCCGACGCGGGAGACGCGTAAAGATCGCGCGGCCGGCCTTCCTGGACGATGCGGCCGTTCTGCATCACCGCGACCCGATGGGACAGGAAGAGCGCCTCGCCCTGATCGTGGGTGACATAGACCGTCGTGATGCCAAGTCGCCGCTGCAGCTCGCGCAGCTCGATGCGCATGCGCTGCCGCAGTTTCGCGTCGAGATTCGAGAGCGGCTCGTCCAGCAGCAGCAGCTTGGGCTTGCGGACGAGCGCGCGCGCGAGCGCGAGCCGCTGCTGCTGGCCGCCGGAAAGCTGCGGCGCGGGGCGTTCCTCGAGGCCCTCGAGCCCGACGAGCACGAGCGCTTCCGCGACCAAGCGGCGGGTCTCCGCCCGCGATGGAGGGTGCTCGCTGACGCGGAGCGGGAACGCGACGTTCTCGAACACGGTCATGTGCGGCCAGATCGCGTAAGACTGGAAGACCATTCCGATATCGCGCGCGTGGGTCGGGACGAAGCGGCCGTCCCCGGAGAGCACATCGTCGTCGAGCCGGATCGTGCCGGCCTCGGGGCGCTCAAGTCCGGCGATGCAGCGAAGGGTCGTCGTCTTGCCGCAACCCGAAGGACCGAGCAGCGTGAAGAAACGCGCATCCTCGACCGTGAACGAGACATCTTCGACCGCGCGTACGGCGCCTCGCTGCGCCGTGAAGGTCTTCCGAAGCGACTCGACCCGGAGTGTGGTCACGCTTCGCGGATCGTGCGCCCACCGATGCGCTGGAGCACGGAGACGAGCGTCACGAGCACGATGATGAGGAAGACTGAAAGCGCCGCGATCGATGTGTAGTTGCCGGAGTCGCGGAGGTCGAAGATGCGTACCGCCAGGACGACGCTCTGGCTCGAGTAAAGAAGCACACCGGCGCCGAGCTCGCGCAGCGAGATGATGAACACGTAGATCCACACGCCCACGAGCGCGGGCCGGAGCAGTGGGATGAGGATGTAGCGGAACGTTGCCCACCAGCGCGCGCCGGCCGCGCCGGCCGCCTCCTCGAGCTCGCGATGGATCTGCACGAGCGCCGAGGTCGTGCCGCGGATCCCGTACGGAAGGTACCGCGTCACGTACGCGACGAGCAGGATCCAGAGCGTTCCGTAGATCCGGATCGGGATCGTGAAGTACACCCAGATAAGGCTGATCCCTAGGACGATCCCCGGGATCGTGATCGGAACGAATGCGAGGAAGTCCAGCGCGCCGCGCCCGGGAAGCCGCGTGCGGACCGTGATCCACGCGATCACGGCGGTGACCGCGACGACGACGGTCGCCGAGGCGAGGCCGAGGATCAGGCTGTTGAAGACCGCGGTCCTCGTCAGCTCGTCCTCGAGGATGAAGGAGTAGTTCGAGAGCGTGAGCTCGCGGAGCGACTCGAGCGAGGGGACCGAATACACGCGGACGAGGCTCGCGTAGATAAGGACCAGGAACGGCAGAACGACCGCGAGAAACGCGTAGAGCCCTAGCGCGCCGAGCGCGACGTATCGAAACCGACCGAGCTGCAGGCGCCGCGGCCGGTAGCCCTTTCCCGTGACGGTCGCGTACCGCTCGGCGTGGCGGGTCGCGCGCCGGTGGAGGACGAGACCGACGATGGATATGGCGAGAAGCACGAGGCCGTATGCCGCGGCAAGCCCGAAGCTCGGCGGGTAGAGCTTCAGCGAGAGATAGATTCGGGAGGTGTAGACGAAGATCCGCCCCGGCACGCCGATGATCGCCGGGACCTCGAATCCCTCGAGCGCTCGCACGAACAGGATGAGCAGCACCGACGCGACACTTGGGAGAAGGAGCGGAAGGGTCACGCGCCGGAACGTCTTCCACGCGTCGGCCCGGCTCGCCGCCGCGGCCTCCTCGAGGCTCGGGTCCATCGCGCGGAACGCCGCACTCATGAGGACAAACGCGAGCGGGGCGGTGTGCAGACCCTCGATCCAGATCATCCCAGGGAGGCTGTAGACCGAGAGCGAGAAGCCGAAGAACGTCTTGAGCGGGGCGTTGATCCAGCCGATCTCCGGGCTCAGCAGGAAGAGCCAGGCAACGGTATGGACGATCCCGGGCACGATCAGTGGAACGAGGGCGAGGCCGTACCAGAGGCTCCGCGCAGGGATGTTCGTCCGCTCCACCGCCCATGCGGCAGCAGTTCCGAGGGCGAACGCGAGGGCCGCTGCGCCGCCCGCGTAGATAAGCGAATTGGCGAGTAGCTCGAGCGAGGCTTGATCGGTGACGACGCGCTCCAGGTAGCGGGTCGTGAACTGGAAATCGAGCGCGCTCCCCGACGCGGACACGGCGCCGAGAAGGAGCATCGCGAGGGGCACGACCGTGAGATACGCGAGGAAGAGAGCGGCGCCGCCGGCGACCACGATCTCCGCGCGCCAGGCCGGGATGCGCATCCCAGCGCGGCGCCCGACGGTCGTGGCCGCCATCAGCTCGAGGTTATTTGACGCCCAGGGTGCTGTTCCAGAACGCCTGGTCCTTATCGAAGTCCGCGCGGAGCGCGAGGCTCACGTAGAAGATCTTCGCGAAGTTGTTCAAGTCCGGGTACTTCGGCGGGACCTTCGGGTTGGCCGGGACGCGGCCGGTCGACTGGATCGCCTTCTGACCGTCCACCGAGGTGAGCCACTCCATCAGCAGCTTGCCGGCGTTCGCGTGAGGTGGTTTGTTGGCGAGCGCCATGCCCTGGACGTCCGTGATGATCGGGTCGGTCCGACCCCAGTCGATCGGCTTGTTCTCTTCGTTCTTCAGCTGAGCCAGGCGGTGGCCGTTCGAGGAGAGCGTCACCGCGAACTCCCCTGCCGCCAGGAGGTTCGCCATTTCGGTGTGGCCGCTCCGTAGCGAGGGCTGGTTCGCTGCGATGCACTTCAGCACGGCCTGCGCCTCGGCGTCTCCCAGGATCTTGCGGAGTGCCGAGTACACCACGACGTCCCCTTGCTCGACCGCGATCTTGCCCTTGAGCGCCGGATTGCAGAGGTCCTTCCAGGTCTTGATGGTCACGCCCGAGGGCAGCTTCGCCGTGTTGATTCCGGGGATGTCGTTGTTGAGGCGCGCGGCGATGAACGCGCCGTCGGCGCCCTTGACCTCTGCGGGGTAGTCAGCGGCCGACGCGACCACGTACTTCTGTGTATAGCCCTGATCGATGATGTAGCCGACCTCGAAGAGGTTCGACTCGACGACGTCGAAGAGGTCTTGCCCCGCCTTCTTCTCAGTCACGACGCGCGTCGTGAGCACTTCGCCCGACGCGCGCGTGTGCTCCACCTTGACGCCCGCGAACTTCGCCTCGAACACAGGGAACACTTTCTTGGCGTCGTCGGTGTTCATCGATGAATAGATGGCAACTTTTCCCTCGGCCTTCGCCGCCTCGTAGAGGCGGGTCATCACCGCATCGGGAGACTCCGTCGTGCTCGGACGCGGCGGCGCAGTCTTCGATGATGGAGACGGCGCGGCCGCGGTGCCGCCACAGGCCGCGAGAAGGAGCCCACCCAAGGCGAGCGCAGTAAGAAGCCGTCGCATGCCCACACCTCCAGCGAAAGGGCGTGACCTCAGGACGGCGAATGATCATACCATTGGACCAACGGCGCGCTGACGTGGAGACTGTGACCGTGAAGCTCGAGGCACGTCGGGTCGGCATCCGCTATCGCCGCCAGCGTACGGGCGATGAGCTCGTCGCCGTCGACGGCGTCGATCTGATCGTGTCTCAAGGAGAGTTCGTCTCGATCGTCGGACCCTCCGGATGCGGAAAGACGACGTTCCTCAATGCCGTCGACGGACTCATCCCCATCGCGTCGGGCTCGTTGCTCCTCGACGATCGCGACATCACCGCGCCAGGTCCGGATCGAGCGATGGTGTTCCAGCAGCCGAGCCTGCTGCCATGGCGAACGGTCATGGGGAACGTCATCTACGGCATCGAGATGCAGCACCGGGCCGGCCGCGAGTCCCGCGAGATCGCGAAACGACTGATCGACCTGGTCGGTCTTGGCGGCTTCGCCGAGAGCTGGCCCTCGGAGCTCTCCGGCGGCATGCAGCAGCGCGTCAACCTCGCGCGCGCGCTGGCCACCGACCCGGAGCTGCTCCTCCTGGACGAGCCCTTCGCGGCCCTGGACGCGCAGACGCGCGAGACGATGCAGCAGGAGCTCACGCGCATCTGGGGTGAGACGCGGAAGACGGCGATCTTCATCACACACGACATCGCCGAGGCCGTGTACCTGGCCGACCGCGTGATCGTCTTCACCGCGCGGCCAGGCCGCGTAAAGCTCGACATAAAAATCGAGCTACCGCGGCCGCGCGATCTCAGACTCAAGCGCGAAGTGGAGTTCGTCGCCTACGAACGCACGATCTGGGAGACGATCCGCGAAGAGGTGATTCGATCAGAGACGCTGCGCACGCGGGCGGTGGCCTGATGGCGCTCCAGGGCATGGGACAGGCGGATCCGTATGGGCCCGTCGCGACACCGGCGGAGCCCGAGTGGCTCGCGGGAAAGCCAGCCGACGCACGGACCGGGGAGAGCCGGTTTCACAGCTACGAATCCAAGCTGATCGGCCTCGCCGCGGTGATCATCTTCCTGGCGGTATGGCAGGGCGTGGGTGTGATCCGCGCCGTCTGGCCGGAGGGCATCTCGCTCGGACCGCTTTTCTTCGTCGCCCCGACTCAGCTCTTCCTGCCGACGCCCGTCGAGATCGGCCAGGCGTTCGGCACGTACGCGCGCGACCCAAAGTTCGTCAAGGACGTCCTCACGAGCGGTCAGGAGCTCTCGTACGGGTATCTCCTTGCGGCGGCCTTGGCGATCCCGCTAGGTCTGCTCATGGGGTGGTACGCCCGCTTCCGTTACGCCCTCGATCCGTTCGTGACGTTCCTCTACGCGACGCCGCGGATCGTGCTGCTGCCGCTGCTCATCATCTGGTTCGGGATCGGTGTCGAATCCAAAGTAGCGGTGGTCTTCCTCGGCGCGTTCTTCGCGATGATCATCAATACGACCGCCGGCGTACGGAATCTCGACGTGAATCTGATCAAGGTCGCGCGATCGTTCGGCGCGTCGGATCTGCAGCTCTTCCGGACGGTCGCTCTCCCCGGGTCTGTTCCGTTCATCCTTACCGGACTGCGCCTGGGTATCGGTCACGCCCTGACCGGCGTGGTCGTCGGCGAAGCGGTCGCGGCGCAGTTCGGGGTGGGGCAGATGATGTTCGTCGCGGGGGCTACGTTCCAGAGCTCGAAGGTGTTCGCGGGGCTCGTGCTCATCGCCGGCGCCGGAATGCTCATGACGTTCACCCTGCAATGGCTCGAGCGGCGCTTCGACGCCTGGCGGCCGCGCCCTAACTAGCTCGGGAGCGTTAGGCTCTTCGGAGCTACGACAGGGGAGGAGACCTCATGGCAGGGAAGATCGTTCACTTCGAACTCGTCGCGACCGATGCGGAGCGCGCCAAGCGTTTCTACAGCAGCCTCTTCGACTGGAAGTTCAAGAACATGAACGTGCCGGGGATGGACTACTTCATGACGGAGGGAGATGAGCCGACCGGCGCGATCTACGCCGATGAGGGAGGCGCAAAGGGCGCGCCCATCGTCTATTTCAGCACGGACAACATCGACGCATCGCTGAAGAAGGTCCGTGAGCTCGGCGGATCCGGCGATGACAAGCTCCCGATCCCGGGCCAGGGCTGGTTCTCGGCCTGCGTCGATACAGAGGGCAACAAGTTTTCGCTCTACCAGGCCGACCCAAGCGTGACCATGGACAGCATGCCGCAGAAGCAGCAGCAGGAGACGCGCGCCTAGGGAATTCTTGTGGCCGCCGGGACGGGTTGTCCCGGCGGCCTCAATGGTCATACCATTCACGTCGCGATGTTCACCCCGATCCACCAGGCACGCGCCTCGGGCGAGATCGTCTCCCAGATCGAACGAGCGATCTTTTCCGCGCAGCTTTCCCCTGGCGATCGTCTTCAATCGGAACGAGAGCTTGCGGAGCAGTTCGGTGTCTCACGCATCACGGTCCGCGACGCGCTGCGGGTCCTGGAAGCGCGCGGTCTCATCCGCGTGAAGGTCGGAGCGACCGGCGGGGCATTCGTCGCCGATGCGAACACCGATCGCGTCGCGGAGTCGATCTCGACCTTGATTCGGCTCAAGCGGATGACGCTCTCGGAGCTTGCTGAGGCGCGCACGGTGGTCGAGGCCGCGACCGCCGCGCTCGCGGCTCAGCGCGCGGACGCGGCGGCCGTTTCGCGTCTCGTACAGAACGCGCAGCAGGGTCGTGCGGTCATACGCGACAGCGTCACGCACGCCGAGGCCAGTATGGATTTTCACGTCGAGCTCGCTCGCGCCGCCGACAACGAGGTCCTCTATGCGACGGTGGCCGCGTATCGCGAGCTGCTGGTGCCGGCCCTGCGCGAAGTGCGGAATCCGAGCACCGTGCGAACGACGCAGAAGGCGCACGAGGAGCTCGTCGAGGCGGTCCGGCGACACGACGCCGACGGAGCGCGCGAGCTGATGGTGTCCCACCTCGAGGACTTCGAGAAGCGGCTCCGCAAAAGGCTCGCGGAGCGCGAGGAGGAGCGCCTTCCGACCGGCAACGTCCATCGACTCATCCGACCGCAGGGGAGACGCTAGATGGCCGTCGCGACGCGCCCGACGACCCGAAGTGGCAGAGGCTACCCGGACCTCCGCGAGCACCTCGAGGCGCTCGACCGCGCCGGGCTTTTGGTGAGGGTCCGCCGTCCGATGCTGGCCGAAACTGAGATACACCCGCTGGTGCGCTGGCAATACCGCGGGGGTCTGCCCGAGGAAGATTGGCGCGCCTTCCTCTTCGAGGACGTTCGCACCGTGAAGGGTGGCGCATCGCCCTTCCGCGTTGGCGTCGGCGTGCTGGCCGCGTCGAAATATGTCTACGCGACGGGGCTCGGCTGCAAGCCCGAGGAGATCGCAGGACGCTGGGAGAACGCGCTCGCCAATCGCATCGCGCCGACGATCGTGGAAGACGGACCGGTGCACGAAGAGGTGCACATGGGCGAGGCGCTTCTGGCGAAGGGTGGGACGGCCGAGTTCCCGATCCCGATCTCGACCCCGGGCTTCGACAACGGACCGTACACGACATGCACGCATTGGTTCACGAAGGATCCCGAGACCGGGGTGCGCAATCAGGGCAACTACCGCGGCCAGATCAAGAGCCCGACGCGCATTGGGATTTTCCCGTCCGGCCTCGGGCAGGACGTCTACATCCACTGGCAGAAGGCGCGAAAGAAGGGCCAGCACTTGCCAGCCGCGCTCGTCATCGGTGGTCCGCCGGTCGTGAGCTACGCGGCGGTCCAGAAGGTCCCGTACGGGATCGACGAGCTCTCCATCGCGGGCGGTCTCGCGGGCGCGCCGATCCGTCTGGTCCGCTGTAAGACCGTACCCCTCGAGGTCCCAGCCGACGCCGAGATCGTTTTCGAGGGCTACATCAACACGCAGGAGCTCGAGGAGGAAGGTCCCTTCGGCGAGTCACACGGCTACATGCATCCCCGGCAGCTGAACCCGTTCTTCGAGATCACCGCGATCACGCATCGGAACGACGCGATCTGGGTCTCCTTCATCAGCCAGGTCACGCCATCCGAGTCGAGCGTCATTAAGAAGGTCGCCTACGAGCCGATCTTCACGCAGCACCTCCGGCAGACCTGCAACATCCGGAGTGTGAAGCGAGTAGTCATGCACGAGCCGCTCACCAACCTGAGAAAGCTCATCGTGATCCAGATGAGCAGCGGCGCGCGCGAGGCCGAGATCTGGCGCGCGCTGCGCGCCGCGTCGAGCTTCAATCAGGGCGTCGGCAAGGTCTGCATCGCCGTCGATGAGGACATCGATCCCGAAGACGCGACCGCGCTTTGGTGGGCGGTGTGCTACCGCTCTCGTCCTGCGCAGGATGTGGAGATCACCGGGCACCTCGAGAAAGGCCACGCCCCGCCCTTCCGCGGCACCGGCATCGAGCAGGCGGCCGAGGCCCGCGACGTCGTCGGGCACGGCGATCCGGCCGACGACAGTGGAATGCTCATCAACGCCTGTCTCAAGGAGCCCTGGCCGCCCATCTCGCTCCCAACGAAGGAGCACATGGAGAACGCTCTTCGGATCTGGAACGAGCTCGGCCTACCGAAGGTGCGGCCTCAGCAGCCGTGGTACGGCTACTCGCTCGGCCAGTGGGATGAGGAGCTCGAGGAAGAGGCGCGCCTTGCGCTCCGGGGCGAGCACTTTGTCACCGGGGAGAAGACCGCACGCCGGCGCGTGAAGCTTTCCGATACGCGCGCGGCCAGACCGGATGCCTTTATCGGCACGGACCCAATGCCCGGGACGCCGGTGGACCCGCGCGCTGTGGGGCACGGTCCAGGTGGACCCGGATACGACGACGAGGCGCCGCGCGACGTTCCGAACGACGACGGGATGTGATGTCGACGGCGCTCTCCTCCAAGACGGATAGATACGCCGCGGCGAAGTTGATCCTTTCGCGCATTGCGCATCCGGTGGCGATCATCGGCGCAGCCCACGGCGGCGAGCGCTCGTGCGCGACCGGCACCGTGATGTATGTCTCGCATGTTCCGCCGATGGTCGCGATCGCGGAGCATCCCGGTTCGCGTACGACGCGGCTCATCCAGGCGTCACGGGAGTTCAGCGTGTCGTTGCTCCACGATTCACAGCAGGAGCTCGCGGTCGCCGCCGGCAAGTCCGGCGAGGGTCCCGACAAGTTCGCCGCCCTCAAGATCCCGGTCGCCGAACAGTCCGGCTTTGCAGCACCGGGAGTGGCGGGCAGCTTGGCAGTGATGTGGTGCCGGGTAGGCGAGGAGCACCCGACCGGTGATCACATCCTCTTTGTCGGCGAAGTCATCGAGGCTCTGACCGACGACCGGAAGATCGACGCCCTCCTTCGCTATCGCCGTCGCTACATGCGGATGGGCCATTGGACCTCCGAAGAAGCGCCGGAAGGTTATCCGACCTGAGCCTGCCGATCGCATCGCTGGTCGCCCGAGCGCAGCGGGTGGCACGGGGGAGCGGGGTGCGCGCGAGCCGCGGGCCCTGGGACCCGCCGCGGCAGGGCTGCCGTGACGAAGCGAACGCGCGGCGGGAGGGTGCGGCGAGCCCGGACCCCCGACCTGGGGGCCCCTGCCCCCCCAGGGGCCCCTACCCCTGGGACAGGACCCGCTGCGCTCCTGAGCAGCGATGACGAGAAGGATCGTCGTCGGGATCTCAGGCGCTTCCGGTGCCATCTATGGGATCCGCATGCTCGAAGCGCTGCAGAAAGCGAAAGACGTCGAGACGCATCTCATCGTCTCGTCCGGCGCGAAGGCGACCATTGCGTACGAGACG
>VBIL01000136.1 GCA_005879975.1 Chloroflexota bacterium | reverse complement strand
CTGACCGACCTTCTCTTCGCGTGGCGCTGCGTGAAGCACGTGACGTCGAACGCGATCGTGCTGGCAAAGGGCCTCGCCACGGTCGGCGTCGGCCCGGGTCAGATGTCGCGCGTCGTCGCGGTCGAGACCGCGGTGCGCAAGGCCGGCGAGAACGGACGCCTCGCGGTGATGGCCTCCGACGCGTACTTCCCCTTCCCCGACGGGATCGAGGTCGCGGCCCGCGCCGGCGTGACCGCGATCATCCAGCCGGGCGGCTCGCTCCGTGACGCGATGATGATCGACACCGCGAACAAGAACCGCATGGCCATGCTTTTCACCGGTCGGCGGCACTTCAAGCATTAGAGGAGAGGCACATCAACGAGCGACGCATGTGCGGCGAAGGCCTGGCGGAGCACTCGGCGCTCCCGGCGAAGCTCGGAGAGCTGACCGCGGCAGTGGCCGAGAACCTCGAGCTTCACATGGAGGCGCTCGATCTGGGCGACCCCAACGCGAAACGGGAATACGACGCGTACCGGAAGCTTGCGCAGGAACATCGGCAGACTGCAGGCGAGCTTGTGGCGACCGCGGACGAGATGGGTGGGTACCGGGAGCTCCCGATGGGAAAACACGACCCCAAGCGCATGTCGGACCCGAGGCTCCTCGAAGCGTTCGAGAGAGTTGTAAGTCTCGAGCAGGAGCTGCTGTGGCTTCTGCAGGAGAGGATCGCGCGCGATCAGAAGATGCTCATCGAGGTGCAAGGGGGCGGCAACGGAGGGAGCCGCGCCGCTAGGCGTTAGCTCAGGCGAGCTCGATGTAGCGGAATGCTTCCGCGGCAGGGAGCTTCCAGGTCGAGCCGGTGTTCTTCGCCCACCAGCGCATGCGTTCGGCGAATCCGCGCCGACCTCCGACCTGGCTCTTGTGCGCGCGGAGCGCGGCGATCTTCTTGTCAACGGACGAGCTGATGTCGAACCAGATGTTCGGATCTCGCGTTCCGAAAAGAAGCACACGCGAGACCCGGTGGTGCCGGAGGCCGTTCGTGAGCTGCTCGGGGAAGAAGAGGTGATCGCGCGCGGCGATCACGCCATCGAGTCCGCTCCATCCCGCGACCCGGTGATCTGGATGCACTTGGTAGTGGCTCCACGGATCGTTCGTGAAGACGACGTCGGGCCGATGCTCGCGGATCACCCGGCACACCTCGCCGCGCAAGTCCATGGTCCGCTCGAGCTCGCCGTCCTGGTGGCCCAGGAAGACGAACTCCTTCACCCCGATCGCCTCGCCAGCCGCGCGCTGTTCGCGCTGGCGAGTCTCGGACATCTGCTCCGGCGTCGTCTTCGGATCGTGCGTTCCCTTCTGCCCGCTCGTGATCACGCAGTAGGTGACGTGCGTACCGGCCGTCGCGATCCAGGAGGCGAGTGTGCCCGAGCACCCGAAGTCGACGTCGTCAGGGTGAGCGAAGATCGCCATGGCGCGCTTTGGGATCTCGAACGCGTCGGCCATCAGAGTGCGATCTTCTCCCGATGCTCGGTGCGCACGCGATCGTAGAGCTCGACAATGCGGTCGCCGACGCGCTCCCAGGTGAAGTGCTCCGCGCGATCGCGCGCCCCGTGGGCCAGGTGGATCCGCAGCCGAGCGTCCATGAGCACCCGAGCGATCGCCTCGGCCAGCGCGCGATAGTCGCCGGCTGGTACGAGCAGGCCCGACTCGCCGTTCTCGATGACCGTCTGCAGACCGCCCACCCGCGTGCCGACGACCGGCGTACCGCAGGCCATGGCCTCGAGGGCTACCAGTCCGAACGATTCGGTGAGCGACGGAACGGCGCAGACGTCCGCCGCGGCGTAGTAGAGCGCCAGCTCTTCCTGCCCGCGCGATCCGACGAACGCGACGTTCGATTCCATCCGATGCTCGTGGACGAGCCGTCGCAGCTCGAGGATCTTCTCAGTCTCGGGTTCGTCGTCCCCCGGATCGAGCGCCCCGCCCACGACCAAAAGGCAGACATCGCTTCGCAGGTCCGGGTACAGCTGGAACAGAAGGCCCATCGCCCGGAGGAGGACGTCGATGCCCTTGATCTGCTCGATCCGTCCCACGAAGAGGATGAGCCGCTCGCACTGGTCGCGGCCCAGGGCTTCGCGGGCGTCGGCCTGGCGCACCGGATGGAACACCGTCGGGTCGACGCCACACGGGATCACGGCCACCCGCGCGGCGTCCGCGCGGTAGAGACGGCGTAGCTCGCCGAGCTCGATCTCGCTCGCCGCGACGATGGCCGCTGACTTCCTGACCGCTTCGCGCTCGACATCGATCCGGATGTCGCTCTCGCCGTCCACGTCCTCATCCATCACTTCACGCTTGACCAGGCCGAGCGTGTGGAACATCTGGACGACGGGAAGCTTCCAGCGCTGCTCGAGCGTCCGCGCGACCTTCGCCGAGAGCCAGTAGTGCGCATGCACGATGTCGTAGCTCCGGCCCTCATGCTCGACGAACTCGAGGAGCTTCGAGGTGAACTCTTCGAGATGCTCGTAGACGGCCATCTTCGGCCAGTAGCCGATCGGACCGGATGGAATGTGAACGACACGTGCGTTGGCCCCGATCTGCTGGATTCGCGGGTCGTCTTTCTCCCGCCAGCGCGTGAACACGTCGACCTCGATGCCGCGCTTGCCGAGGTCGCGCGCGAGCTCCCGCACGTAGACATTCATGCCGCCCGAATCGCGGCCGCCGAGCTTGGCCAGCGGGCATGCGTGTACCGAGACCATCGCGACGCGCAACGTGTTCATGGGCGCGTCGCCTCGATCCGCACGAGCCAGCGATCCGTTGCGCCAAGGTCGTACTTGTAGGGCTCGTCGCCCCGGAGCAGGTCGTACGTCCGGATGCCTTCCCCCAGCGCCGAGCGGATCGCGTAGGCGTGGCACACGACGCCGACCGAAAGCGCGGCCAGCGTCGGGTCATAGGCCGCGTTGTAGAGCGCGAGCGTCCCCTCGTACGCGAATGCGAAGAGCACCGCGACGTCCTCGCCGTCCACGTCCAGCACGCCCAGGCGCAGCCATCCCGGCGCGGCGACCGCTTCGGCGACGTCGCGGAAGTAGCGCTCCCGGTCGGTCGTCATGAACTCGGCCTTCTCACCACGTGAACGGCGATGCAGCGCGACAAACCGATCCAACACGGCGGCACGCTCGCCGTCCGCGGCGATGCGGAAGGCGACGCGCCGGCCCCTCTCGAGCCGCCGCATCTTCCGCCGGAGCTCGTGCCGGTCCTTCTTCGTCAGGCTCTGTACGTAGATTTCGAAGTCGGCGGGGAGCTGGAGTCGGGGCGAGGTGACCAAACGCTCGACCTGCACGTCGTATCCGCGTGGCGCGAGCGCCCGCGCGATCGCACCGGGGGTCGGCGTCTCTTCGGGCACGTACTCGAGCCGGACGCGTGGCGTCCGCTGTGCCGCGATCCATTCTCCAAGGGCTTCGGCGACCGCCGCCGCATCGTCCGGCGGCGCGATCACATCCTGCTCGTCGGTGAATTCGCCCCCCGCGAACGTGAGCGTCCCGTCGTCTTCGTGCGCGAGCGCGGCGATCCCGAGCTTGTCTCCGATCGCAAGCGTGGTCTGTTTGCGCCGATCGTGCGCCCTCGCGACGGCGAGCCACTCGGGGGTCAAAAAGATGGACGGAACCGCGCGACGCCGGGCGAGCTCGGACCATTCGGCCTCGAGCGACGCCGGGTCGCGCGCGATACAGCTCGGGTCGGACGTTGTGAGGATCATCCGAGCATAGTGAATGTTTGTGAATTCCCGCGTGCCCCCCGAATCCGGTCGGCGGGTCATCGTCGCTCCCCAATCGTTCAAGGGTTCCGCGGATGCGGTTGCTGTTGCGTCGGCGATCGCGCGTGGTGTCCGGCGGGCGTGGCCCGATGCGGTCGTCGAGGAGATGCCGCTCGCTGATGGTGGCGAGGGCACCGTGCGCGCGCTCGTCCGCGCGACGAAGGGCGCCCTTCGCGTCGCGCCCGTGCACGACCCGCTCGGTCGCGAAATCGATGCGGAGTGGGGTGTGCTCGGCGACGGTGTGACCGCGGTCGTCGAGATGGCCGCGGCCAGCGGGCTACCGCTGCTCGACGTGAGAGAACGCGACCCGCGGATCGCGAGCACGCGCGGCACCGGGGAGCTCATCCTCGCTGCCGCGATGAGCGGCGCGCACCACATCGTAATCGGCATCGGTGGCAGCGCGACGAACGACGGCGGCGCCGGGATGGCGCGCGCATTCGGCTACCGGTTCCTCGATCGCGAAGGGAACGACCTCCCAGAAGGGGGCGCGGCGCTGGCGCGGCTTGCGCGCATCGATGGGCAGACCGATCCGCGGCTCATTCGCCCCGCCATCGAGGTCGCATGCGACGTGCGCAATCCGCTACTCGGTCCCGAAGGCGCGTCCGCGATCTATGGACCGCAGAAGGGAGCGACTCCCGCGATGGTTCGCGAGCTGGATGCCGCGCTGGCGCGATACGCCGACGTCGTCGAGACCTTCGTCGGACGCTCCATCCGCGATGTGCCCGGAGCGGGCGCGGCCGGGGGACTGGGAGCGGGCCTGCTCGCGTTTCTCGACGCACGTCTGGTCTCCGGTGCGGAGCTCGTGCTCCGCGCGGTCGGATTTGCGGAGCGGCTCCGCGACGCGGATCTCGTGATCACCGGCGAAGGGCGCATCGATCGTCAGAGCGGATACGGAAAGCTGACGGGCGCGGTGACCACGGCGGCGCGCCGCGCCGGCATCCCCGTGCTCGCCGTCGCCGGCGGCCTCGGAGAGGGCCACGACACGCTCGCTCTCGATGGGGTCGCTTCCGCGAGCGAAGGTGTGATGCTTGCGCAGGCGATGAGCGACCCACTGCCGCTCATCGAACGCGCGGCCGAACGACTCATTCGTGCGCGGGCGGGCGCAACGCACTAGCGTTACCGCGCCATG
>VBIL01000174.1 GCA_005879975.1 Chloroflexota bacterium | reverse complement strand
GGATCTCCTCCTCCGATCCGCATTTTCGGCAGACGAGGTGGCCGTGCGGGCGGGAGTCGGCGCGGCGCCAGCGCGTGACGCGATCGTCCAGATGGGTGTGGGTGACGTATCCGAGCCTCTCGAGCGCTTCGAGGTTGCGATAGACGGTCGAGGGATCGATCTGCGGATAGCTCGCGCGGATCGATCGGGCGATCTCCTCGGCGGTCGTGTGGTGGCGCGCGCGGCGGAGTGCGTCGAGAACCAGACGGCGCTGCACGGTCATGCGCATCCCCTTCGCGCGCATATCGTCCGCGACCGTCACAGCCGCCAGCGTGACGCAATTGCGAGCGTGTTGCAACAGCTCACTATTGCGGCGCGTTGCGATAACCTCACGCCGTGGACTTTGGCTTGGTCACTCTGCTTGTCGGGATGGCGGCGCTGGGCTTCCGTCACGGGTTCGACTGGGATCACATCGCGGCGATCACCGACATCACCAGCACGACGAGCGCGAGCCACACCGAAGCCAACGTCCCGGCCGGCTCGCCCATGCCGGCGCACGGTCACGAACCCGACGAGATCCGCGGTCACGTGCACGCGCACGAAGCCACGGGCCCCGGCGCGATGCATGCCCTCGCCGAGTCGCGTTTCGCTCACGAGGAGCGGCACGCGGTCGGCCTCGCGACGCTCTATGCGCTCGGCCACGCCTCCGTGGTCATGGTCCTCGGCGTCGCCGCGCTCCTCCTCGGCGCGGTGCTACCGGCCTGGGTCGATCCGATCCTCGAACGGGTCGTGGGCGTGACCCTTGTGCTCCTCGGGGTGTGGGTGCTTTTCTCCGTCTATCAGTACCTGCGCGGAAAAGGGGAGTTCCGCCTGCGGAGCCGCTGGATGCTCGTCTTCGACTTCATCCGTTACGGCTGGGGCGCCTTGCAGGCGCGTATCCACGGGCACGAGCACACCCCATCCGTGCACGCGACGCAGTACGGTCCCAAGACCGCCTTCGGTGTCGGCATGATCCACGGCGTCGGTGCCGAGACGGGTTCACAGGCTCTGCTCCTAGCGGGGATCGCTGGCGTCACCGGTGTCACAGGGATCGTGATCCTGCTCGCTTTCGTAGCCGGCCTGCTCATCTCGAACACGCTGGTCGCGGTCGTGAGCGCCTCGGGATTCATCGGCGCCCAGCGGCTGCGCGCGGTCTACGTTGTTGTCGGGTTCGTCGCGGGTCTCGGGAGCCTGCTCATCGGCATCCTCTTCATCACTGGATCCGGCACGGCGCTGCCGGATCTTCAGCAAGTGCTCTTCGGCACCCGCCCCGAATAGCCTTTCCGCCATGCGTGTCCTGTTTGTGGTGGCGGCGCTCGTCCTCGCTGCCTGCTCCACCAGGGTCGCGCCGACGCTGGCTCCGCCATCCGGCGACCTCGTGCTGCCGACCACGGTCCCAAACGGGCGCGTCGAGATCGTGGTCAAGCCGTCGTACCCGAATGGCAAAGATGTCACGCTGACCCCTCGTGCCGTTGCCGGTGACCGCGACGGCCGCGAAAGCCGCCGATGCGCAGCTGCTCTGGGACACGACCGACGACGCCGGACGCGCCGTGCCGGCGGACGACTACAGCCTGGTGCTCGCCGTCATCGACGATCAGGGCCGGCGGTCGACCGTTGGAGCGACGATCACGCTCCGCTGATCAATGCGCCTCGGCGACCGTCGTTCCGGCCGAGCTTTCCGCTGGGCGCGAGGTCGCGCGGATGTCGCGCCGGCGAGGGCCGACGACGAAACGCGCCAGGAGATAGCACCCGAAGCTGAGCGAGGTGACGAAGACGCTGACCGGGGCGTTCGTGATCAACGAAAGCAGGATCCCGCCGAGAATGCAGAAGAGCGCGATCGCGACGCTGTAGATGATCGCGAGCCCCGGCCGTGGGGTAAGACACTCGGCGGCCGCACCCGGCGTGATGAGGAGTGTGAGGATGAGCAGCACGCCGACGACCTGGATCGCTTCCGCCACCGCTGCGGCCATGATCAGAAGGAAGGCGACGGCGAGCGCCCCCACCGGCACGCCGCGGGCTTCGGCCACCTCCGGGTCCACCGTCGCGAAGGTCAGTGGGCGGTAGATGGCGGCCAGCGAGACGAGCGTCACCAGGCCGATGGCCAGAAGGAGCACGACGTCGGCGCGGCTGACGCCGGTGATCGTCCCGAAGAGGATCGCGAACGCCTGGTTGGCGTAGCCCTTGTAGAGGGTGATGAAGAGCACCCCGAGGCCCAGGCCGAACGCCATGACGACGCCGACTACGACGTCGCGGCCCCTGGCGCGGACGCCGAGCGCGCCGATGAACACGGCGGTGACGGCGGTGCCGGCCAGCAGGCCGAGGACCGGCGAGAGCCGCAGCAGGATGAACCCCGCGGCTCCCGTGAATCCGAGCTCTCCGAGCGCGTGCACCGCGAACGACATGTTCCGGGCGACAACGAATCTGCTCACCACACCGGACACGATCGCGATGACCGTACCGGCGGCGATGGCGTTCTGGACGAACTCATACCCGAGGAGCGCGACGAGCTGATCCATCAGTGAGGCTCGAGCGGGACGGGCACGTGATGAGGCTCCTCGATGTTGAACCCGGATTCGGTGGACTCGCCGACGACGACGATCCGCCCATGAACGCGCACGACGTCGACGTGGGATCCGTAGAGCGCGGACATCCGCTCCGAGGTGAGCACCTCGTCGGGCTTCCCGGCGGCCCAGCGTCCGTTCACCACGAAGAGGACCTGATCGACGACGCCGAGGACCGGATTCACGTCGTGGGTCACGAACAGGACCGTGCCTCCGGTGCGCTCGCGCCAGCCCGCGATCAGTGCGGTGATGGTCTGCTGGTAGCGCAGATCCAGGTTTGCGAGCGGCTCGTCGCATAAAAGGATTCGCGGGTCACCGACAAGGGCCTGCGCGATGCGGAGGCGCTGTTGCTCGCCGCCGGAGAGGCGTCCGATCGGCGCGTCGGCGTAGGCGTCCGCGTCCACCGAAGCCACAGCGCGGTCGACCCGCGCCTTCCTGGTCGGGTCAGGCCAGCCGATGCCCCAACGATGGCCGTCGACGCCAAGCTGGACGAGATCGCGGCCGCGGAACGGCAGGTCGGCATCGAAGCTCGAGTGCTGCGGCACGTAACCGATGTCCGGGTCGCCGCGATGGGGGGAGCGTCCCTGGACCAGGATCCTTCCGCTCGAGGGAATCACCAGGCCGAGGATGGCGCGGAGGAGCGAGGTCTTCCCGGACCCGTTCGGCCCAAGGATCGCCACGAAGGCGCCCGGCGGGACATCGAGCGAGAGGTCGCTCCAGATCCGGCGCGCCCCGTATTCGAGCGTGACGCCCTCGAAGCGGACGGCCGGGCTCCCCATCACCGAGAGGCTAATGCGCGGCTATTTGGCGAGCGCCTTCTCTAGGTCATCGAGCTGCGCCAGCTGCCACTCCTGGAACGTCTTGAAGGTCGCCGGGATCGTTTCGGCAACGGCCACCACCGGCACGTTGCTCTTTACAGCGAGGTCGCGGATCTGCTCCGTCAGCGGTGATGTCACCTGCGAGTTATAGAGGAGCGCTTTCACCTTCCGGCCGGTGATGAGATCGCGCTCGGCCGCCACATCCGCGGGCGCAGGGTCCGTGCCCGACTCGATCGCTTCCATGAACTGGGGAGGCGTGAGCACTTTCAGGCCGATGGCATCGGTCAAATAGCCGGCCACGTTCTCGGTGAACGCGATGGGCGCCCCGGCGTACTTGGTGTGAAGCGCGGCGATCTTGTCGTTCACCGGCTTCAGCGCCGCAAGGTACTTCACCTTCTGGTCCGCGAAGTACGCCGCGTTCTGCGGCTCGAGCCGTGCGAGCGCCGCGCTCGCCGCATCAGCGACCTTCGGCATGGTCGCAGGGTCGTACCAGACGTGCACGTTGACGTCGTCCTTTACGCCGAGGGTCTCCTGGACGTTGATGACGACGCGATCGGGCTTCGTCGAAGCGCCCAGCAGCTTCTGCATGAAGTCGTCGTAGCCGATGCCGTTGACGATCACCAGCTTCGAATCGGCGGCGAGCTTGGCCGCCGCCGGGCTCGCCTCGTACTCGTGCGGATCGGCGCTGGGATCGTTGAGGATGCTCGACGCGCTCACGCGGGCTCCGCCGATCTGCCGGAGGAGGTCCGCGTAGAAGTTTTCCGTGCCGAGTACCGGGATCGGCGGGCCGGAGCTCACCGGGGCCGCAGAGCCGCTCGCCGTTTCCGCGGGGCCGGGTGAGGTAGAAGGTGACGTGGAGGGGGCCGGCCCGCATGCACTGACGGCGATGACGGCAAGCACGCAGAGCCCTCGTCTCGCGAGCGACGAAGACATCGTGAGCCTCCCCGATCTGAGAATGAATCTCAACGTAGCCTAGTTGAGATTCAGTGTCAAATAGGCCGCGATGGCCTATCCTCGATCACGAATGACGACGGCATCGATCGACATCCGTCTCGCCGCGGGGGGCCGGCGCAAGACTGCGCAGCGCGTGATCGTGGCGGAGGCGCTTGCGTCGGCGAAGAGGTCCCTCTCGGCGCAGGAGCTCTACGAGCGCATCCGGGCGTCACACCCAACGGTCGGCCGCGCCACCGTCTACCGCGCGCTCGAGCAGCAGGTCGAAAACGGGATGGCGAGTCGATTCGAGCGCGAAGGTCACGTATCCGCCTACATCGCTTGCGACGCCGAGCATCACCACCACCTGGTCTGCACGAGCTGCCAGCGCGTCGAGGATGTGGCCGAGGATGTCGTCGCCCCGATGCTCGCCGCCGTCGGCCGCCGTCACGACTTCCAGGTCGACCACGCCGCGCTTGACTTCTATGGACTCTGTGCCGCCTGCCGGCGGAGAGGTCGCCGCTAGACCCGCTCGCCGATCCAGCCGAGGCCGCGCCGCGCCAGCTCCTCGCCGTTCTCGGCGACCCACTTGGCAGTGAAGAGCGCCCGTCTCGCGCGCGGTCTGACTTCCCCAATGTCTGCCAGGCCCGCGCGCATGCGTCCGATCCAATGCGCGAAGCTCACGCCGGCGCGCAGGTTGAGCAGCGCCGGCAAGGCCAGGACCTCCGCTGGATCGAGCGCGAGCACGGACGAGTACGCCTGTCCGAAGAGCTCGCATTGGCCGAGCGCGTCCTCGTGGGCGGGAAATCGATAGAGCCCCACCGCGAGGTCCATTGCACGGACGTCGAACCCGGAGTGCTCGAAGTCAAGGAGGCCGGTCACCGCGCCGTCTTGCACAAGAGTGTTGCCAAAGGCGAAATCGCCGTGCGTGATCTGCTGCGGCAACGATGCATAGAGCGGGGCCGCAAGCTCAGCCGTGTTCTCGAGGACCGCGCGCAGTTCGATGCGACGCTCCGGATCAAGGCCCGATTCGCTGACGGCGTCTTCGAAATCGTCCACGAGCGCGTGCACGTGCCGAAGGTCCCCGTCGAACGCAGGCGGCCGCGTTTGGAAGCCCACGAGCCGCTCGAGGGCGACGTCCAGGCGCGCCATCGCGGCCGCCGCCTGTCGGAGTGCCGGCCCGCCATCCTTCGGAAGCGGATCGCCCGGGATGCGCACAAAGAGCGCGGCCAGCCGTCCCGCCACGACGCGCAGAGTGTCGCCGTCGTCGCTCGGTAGCGGCCGCGGCACCGCGAATGGCAGCTCGGCCGCCGCAAGCTTGCGTAAGAGTTCGTGCTCGAAGCGCTGGTGCCCCGGGTCGGCCACGTTCGTGTACAGACGGAGGACGAACTCGCCCGCGACGCACGAGACGAGAACCGTCGCGTTCTGATACCCGCCCTCCGGTGGGACCAGCGCGCGCGGCCGGGGCAGCCGCCACGCATCGAGGACGTCGTCGGCCTCGGGCGGAATCACGGGTGGCCGGCGCGCTCCAGCCTCGTGCGATCCTCGCTTTCGAGCTGGAAGGTCGAGTGCTCGATGTCGAAGTCTCCGCGCAAGCAGCTCTCGAGCTCGTCGAGCACCGCGTTCGCGTCGGCCCCGGCGTGGACGACGACGTGGGCGGAGATGACGTTCATCCCGCTCGTGATCGTCCAGACGTGGAGATCGTGGATCTCGCTGACCCCGGTACAGGCGAGCACATGCCTGCGCAGCACCTCCAGGTCCACGCCGCGCGGGGTCGCCTCGAGCAGTACGTCGATCGCTTCGCGCAGGAGGCTCACCGCGCGCGGAACGATGAGCGCGACGATGAGGAACGCCGCGAGTGTGTCGGCGAGCTGCCGCCCGGCGAAGATGGTCGCCAGGGCGGAGACAACCACAGCGGCTGAACCAACGACGTCCGACAGGACGTCGAGGTATGCGGCGCGGACGACCAGCGAGGCGTGCGGATCGCGGAGAAGGAGGATGGAGATGGCGTTGATCGCGAGTCCGAGGATGCCCACCACGAGGACGAGACCGCTCTGTACCG
>VBIL01000173.1 GCA_005879975.1 Chloroflexota bacterium | reverse complement strand
GATCGGCGCGGATCCGTCTACATGATGGCCACGTCCGGCGCGCGCGGTAACACCCAGCAGATGGGCCAGATCGGTGGAATGCGCGGTCTCATCGCCGACCCGCAGGGCCGGATCATCGATCTGCCGATCCGTTCGAACTTCCGCGAAGGCCTCTCCGTCCTCGAGTACTTCATCTCGACACACGGTGGACGCAAGGGTCTGGCCGATACGGCCATCCGTACAGCCGACTCGGGCTACCTCACGCGGCGTCTCGTGGACGTCGCGCAGGACGTGATCGTCCGGCTCGAGGACTGCAACGACGAGGACGGCATCTTCATCAACGCCGACGAGGTCGGCTCCATCGAGCCGTTCGCCGACCGTCTCTTCGGCCGGCTCGTGGCCCAGGACATCAAGAACCCCAAGACCGACAAGGTGCTCGCAAAGCGCGGTGACTCGATCGACATCGAGCTCGCGAAGACGATCGCCGACGCAGGCGTACGCCGTGCTCGCGTGCGCTCTCCACTCGGCTGCCACGCCAAGCACGGCATCTGCCGCGCGTGCTACGGACGGAGCCTCGCCTCGGGGAAGCTCGTCGAGGTCGGCGAGGCCGTGGGCATCATCGCCGCGCAATCCATCGGCGAGCCGGGCACACAGCTCACGATGCGTACGTTCCACACGGGTGGCGTCGCCGGCAAGGACATCACCATGGGTCTCCCGCGTGTCGAGGAGCTCTTCGAGGCGCGCGTGCCCAAGGGCGTGGCCGTCGTCTGCGAGATCGACGGCATCGCCGAGATCGTCCGCGATCCGGATGGGTCGCGGAAGATCGTCGTCCGGAACTCGCAGAACTACACCGTGCCGATCTCCGTTCCCAGCGGATACGTACTCGCGGTGGAAGACGGCGCCGACGTCGTGGCCGGCCAGCCGATCGCGAAGCCGGAGCGGCGCACGAAGGGCAAGATCGACATGCCCGCGCCGGTCTCAGGCAAGGTCAGCGTCCATGGCTCGAAGATCACGATCGCCATGAAGGACCTCGAGGAGCGTATCTACGAGGTCGAGCACAACGCTCGATTGAACGTGGAGACCGGCCAGGAGGTCGAGGCGGGCGACTTCCTCACAGAGGGCTCGGCGAACCCGCAGGACATCCTGCGCATCTCAGGCCGCGAGGCGGTCCACCGATACATGGTCAACGAGGTCCAGAAGGTCTACCGGAGCCAGGGTGTGACGATCAACGACAAGCACATCGAGATCATCGTCCGTCAGATGCTCCGGAAGGTCCGTATCGAGGAGGCCGGTGACACCGAGCTCCTCCCGATGGAGCTCTTCGACCGGTTCGAGTTCGAGGACATCAACGCGCGAACGATCGCCGCGGGCGGCGAGCCCGCGACGGCGCAGACCGTGCTGCTCGGTGTGACCAAGGCGTCGCTCTCGACCTCGAGCTTCCTTGCGGCGGCCTCCTTCCAGGAGACGACGCGCGTCCTCACCGAGGCCGCGGTCATGGGCCAAAAGGACCGGCTGCTCGGGCTCAAGGAGAACGTCATCATCGGCAAGCTCATCCCGGCGGGCACGGGTCTGCCATCACGTCGCGAGCAGCTCGACTGGATGCCGAAAGCCCGCGCGCTCGCGGGCCTGTTCGGGACCGACGAGGACGAGGCGGTGCCGGCGCTTCCCCCTGAGGAGCTTTCGCTCGAGGACCTGGACGACGATGAGGACGAGACAGGCGAGGGCGTCGAGGAGCTCGAGGAAGCCGTGCCGACCGATGCGGACATCAAAGCCCAGGAATAACAGCGTTTTCCGGGAATCTCTGGAGGCCGCCCGAAAGGGCGGCCTCTCTCTTTGTGGCTCGTGATACATGGATGACGCGGCAGTGGACGAGGGCGCCGATAGGCTCCGCCGGATGACCCTCCGTGGTGACGCGCCGATCGTCCCATTCCTTGCGCTTCCCGCGGTGCGGCTCTTCCTGACGAGCGCGCTGCTCTTGTTCGCGGAACTGCTCTTCATCAGGTGGATTCCGAGCAACATCATCTATGTCGGCCTCTTCAGCAATTTCCTGCTCATGGCCAGCTTCCTCGGGATCGGCCTGGGCATCGTGATTGGACGCGCCCGGTTCGAGCCGCGCATCGATCCGGCGCCTCTTCTCCTCTTCCTGCTCATCGGGGTGGTGCTCTCGGGCCGGCTGAACGTCGCGCCTCCGACGAACGACGACATGTTCATCGGGAGGACACCCCGCGAATTGGTCGACGTGAACGTGTTCGTCCTCGCGCTGATCGTCGTTCTCGTGACCGGGAGCCTCGCTGCCCTCGCGCGTCCGCTCGGGCCGCTCCTGCTTGCGCTCCCTCCGCTCCGTGCCTACGCGACGGACATCGCGGGCTCTCTCGCGGTCGTGGACGGTCGGCGCAGTCGCGCTCGCCGCGATCCTCGCCCTTGGCGTGTTCGACCTAACACACGGCGACCGATGGTCGGCCTACTCACGGCTCACGCTTCAACCTCTCGGGTCAGAGAGCGAGCTCATTTCCGTCAACGGCATCCCATATCAGGAGCTGACGGGCGCGACCGATCCGAAGATCCCGCCGTGGTTCGGCGACGTCTACCGGCTCTTCCCGGAGAGAACGTTCGACCGCGTGCTCATCATCGGCGCGGGCGCCGGTACGGACACGGCGGTGGCGCTGCATAACGGCGTGGGCTCGGTCGACGCCGTGGACATCGACCGCGTGATCGTCGAACTCGGCGTGTCGCGCCATCCCGACCGGCCGTATGACGACCCGCGGGTCCGGCTGCACATCGACGACGGACGCGCCTTCCTCCGGCGGTCGGCAGACCGCTACGACCTGATCATCCTGGCCCAGACGGATTCGTTCACGCTCGTCGGCAACAGCGCAAACGTCCGCCTGGAGTCCTTTCTGTTCACGCGCGAAGCGTTCGAGAGCGCACGCGACCACCTCGCGCCCGATGGCGTGTTCGTGATGTACAACTCGTACCGTGAGTCCTGGCTGATCGACCGCTACGCGACGACTCTCCACGCAGCATTCGGCCAGGCGCCCACGATCCGCTCGTATCCCGAGCCAAGCCGGGTACTGCTCGCCATCGGGCCGGGTGTGAAGGCCGGGGCCGAGACTGCGCCGGCGATTGGCGGCGCCGTGATCGAGCCCGCGTCGGACGACTGGCCGTTCCCGTACCTGCGCGACCGCGCGATCGTTCCGCGATACCTACTTGCCCTCGCGCTGATGCTGGCGCTTGGTGTGGCTGCGGTCGCCGGTGCGACGCGAGTGGCGCGCGCGCCGCTTGGCCGATTTAGCCCGCACTTCTTCGTGCTCGGTTCGGCCTTCCTTCTGCTCGAGACGCGGAGCCTCGTGACCTTCAGCCTTCTCTTCGGTACGACTTGGCTCGTCAACGCGCTCACGTTCTTTGGGATCTTGCTCGGCGTGCTGGCGGCCATCGGTGTCAACGCGGTCATCCGTATACCGAAGTCATGGCCGATCTACCTCGCGCTCGGGGTCTCCCTCGCCCTGAACTTCCTGATCCCTCCTGACAAGCTGCTGCTCGATCCCGCATGGCTTCGTTACACGGCGGCCGCGGCGCTCGCGTTCATGCCGATCTTCTGCGCGAACCTCGCATTCACGTACTCGTTCCGTGACACGCGTTCGGCGGACATGGCCTTCGCTTCGAACCTGTTGGGCGCCATCCTCGGTGGGGTCTTGGAGTGGAGCGCGTTAGTGATCGGCTACCGATCGGAGATCCTGATCGCCGCAGCCCTTTACCTCCTGGCGTTTGTGCTTGCGACCCGCTGGCGCCGGCTCGCCGACCGTGAGCTCGTTCGCGTAGCCGCCGGCCCTACCGACGCGTCGGCACTTGACCGAACGGATCCAGCGGCCCCGAGGACGGCCCCCGCGGGCTAGAGCGGGCCCCAGAATCGGCGGATGCCGAGCGAAGGCGGACACGCGACTCTCCGCCTGCGGCATCTGGTCAGAGCAGCCGATGCTGATCTTCTGGACACGTTCCTCGTGTCCGCGGTGGCCACGCTCCTGATCATTCGCATCTTCCTCGAGGCCACGGGCTACCCGCAGCTCGGCGGTAACGGTCTGCACATCGCCCATGTGCTGTGGGGCGGTCTCGGGATGCTCGTCGCGATCGCTCTCCTCCTTCTATTCCTCTCGTCGACGACCCGTCTTGTCGCAGCGCTTGTCGGCGGCGCGGGATTCGGCGCCTTCATCGACGAGCTCGGCAAGTTCGTTACTTCCGACAACGACTATTTCTTCAAGCCCACGGCAGCCCTGGTCTACGCGCTGTTCGTGCTCCTCTTCCTGGCCACGCGTGAGGTCCGGCGCTTCCGCGCCCTCAGCCCGGAGGAGAGCCTTGTGAACGCGGTCGAGCTCGCCAAGAAGCTCGCCATGGGCACGCTCACCGCGGATGACCGAGCTCATGCGCTCGAGCTTCTGGCGCGGGCCGACCCAGCCGATCCCCTGGGAGCTCGTTTGCGCGAGAGCTTCCTTTCGGCAGATCCGGCGCCGGTAGAGTTCGCGCGCCTACGGTGGCTGAGCTCGGCTGGGAGCAGAAGGTACGCCGCGGTCGTGTCGAACCGCTGGTTCAGGCGCGTGATCGCGGCGATCTTCATCCTCGCCGGCGTCGTATTCCTATTGAGCACCACGGCGACAGCGGCGCTGATCGCCGGTGCTTTCCTTGGCTTCGAGGAAGCTCGGGCGGCCTTCGACGAGGAGGCCGGTGGCAGCACGATCGCCTCGGTGATCCAGGCGATCGCGGGCCTCGCCGCCGGCGCGCTGATCGTGAGGGGCGTCTTCGCGCTACGACGGTCGAGGATCAGAGCCTATCGCGCATTCGAGCTCGCGATCCTTGTCGATCTGTTGCTGGCCCAGCCGTTCGCGTTCCTGGACACCGGCTTCGGCGCCGCGGTGGATGTCTTCATTGATCTCGCGCTTCTTGCGACGCTCCGCTACATGCAGGCCCAGGAGCGGCGGCTTGTTGTCGTCGGGGCCGCCGCTTGAGAAGCGACCGCCCTCACTTCCGCTGTACGTCGACGACGAAGGTCACGCTCCGTTCGGCGATCCGGTAGGTCACCTCCCAGCAGCCGTTCGACGGGAACGTGAGCCCGCTGGCGATGAAACCCGGAGGTCCGTAACCCTGGTCGGGTGTGCCGATGCTGGCCTCAAACCCCGGGGGCGTCAGGCCACCGAACCGGCGTGCGGTTGCCGTCATGCGTCCGGTTCCGAACGCGTACAGCCCGAATTTGGACCCGAACGTGGTCGAACCCCATGTCACCACGCCGTCGTTCGGCAGGACCACCCAAATCCCGTCGTTTCCTGCCCAGTTGGTCCGGCGAGCCGCCGCGACGGCCTCTTCGTGGGTCGGCTGCGCGCTCGAGCCCGCTCGCATGAAGTCGATCGCCTCATCTGGCGGAAGTTGGAACGCGAGGGTGACGGGGCAGGGTGCGGCAACGGCGGATCGCGGCGGGCGAGCCGGCGACCGGCCTGCAGGCTGCCAAGACCACCGCCAACCCAACCCTCACGCACAGAGAACGGCAATCCACGCCCACCCTACCTCTGCACCGGAGACGAGGTTCCCGCATGGCTCGCGGTTGACCGCTCGGTAGCAGGACCGATAAACTCTTTATTCGGCCTGTCTTTCGAGACGGTGACCGCCCTCGGGGGCGGTCATTTCGCGCATCGGCCCTGTCGCGATCTTGTGACTGCCGCCGCGCTGCGCCCGGGGACCTAGCCCATACCGGGCGGGCTCTCCGGTCTCAGGAGAGAGAACCAGAGAAAACGCGCAATACCTACCTGCGCTCAAGTGGCACGGGTGCGTATTGAAACTCTTTAAGGAGTAATCGTGCCAACGATCTCGCAGCTCGTACGCAAGGGGCGCAAGCCGCAGGGCAAGAAAGTAGACACGCCCGCCCTCCGCACGACGTGGAATTCGCTCAAGGGCCGCCACGTCGAGCTACGCCGCGGCGCGCCCCAGAAGCGTGGCGTCTGCACGATCGTCCGCACGATGACCCCGAAGAAGCCGAACTCGGCCCTCCGGAAGATCGCCCGAGTCCGGCTCACCAATCAGATGGAAGTCACGGCATACATCCCGGGCATCGGCCACAACCTCCAGGAGCACTCCGTGGTGCTCGTGCGCGGCGGCCGCGTTCCCGACCTGCCCTCGGTCAAGTACCACATCATCCGCGGCACGCTCGACACCGCGGGTGTGAAGGACCGGAAGCAAGGCCGATCCCTGTACGGGGCGAAGAACCCGAATCCCAAGAAGAAGGCCGGTTAGCAGATGCCCCGCAGAGCACGACCCACCGAGCGTCGCCGTTCGCCCGACCGCAAGTACGGCAACCAGACTCTCCAGCAGTTCAACAACAACGTGATGCGCAACGGCAAGCGCGCGACCGCCGAAGGCATCGTGTACGGCGCGCTCACGCTCGCCGAGACGTCGACGCGCAAGCCGGGCATCGATGTGTTCGAGACGGCACTCAAGAACGCGATGCCTCTCATCGAGGTCAAGCCGCGACGCGTGGGCGGCGCCACCTACCAGGTGCCGGTCGAGATCCGCGCCGATCGGCGCACGTCGCTCGCGATGCGCTGGATCATCCAGGCCGCGCGTAAGCGACCGGGGAAGTCCATGTCCGAGAGGCTCGCCGGAGAGCTCATGGACGCGATGAACAACACCGGCGGCGCGGTGCGTCGGAAAGAAGAGACCCACAAGATGGCCGAGGCCAACAAGGCCTTCTCCCATTACAAGTGGTAGCGGCGATGATCGAAGCCAAACCCGTCAAGGGTCAGGCCCCCAGGCGCGAGTATCCGCTGGAGCGATACCGGAACATCGGGATCATCGCGCATATCGACGCGGGCAAGACCACCGTGACCGAGCGGATCCTGTTCTTCACCAAAAAGATCTACAAGATCGGCGAGGTCCACGACGGCGCCGCGACGATGGACTGGATGCCGCAGGAGCAGGAGCGGGGCATCACGATCACGGCCGCCGCGACGACCTGCTTCTGGAACGACCACCGTATCAACATCATCGACACCCCCGGCCACGTCGACTTCACCGTCGAGGTGGAGCGCTCGCTGCGCGTGCTCGACGGCGCGGTCGTCGTGTTCGACGGTGTCGCAGGCGTGGAGCCGCAGTCGGAGACGGTCTGGCGCCAGGCTGACAAGTACAAGGTCCCGCGCATTTGCTTTATCAACAAGCAGGACCGCATGGGCGCCGACTTCCAGCGGTGCGTCGACATGATCGTCGACCGGCTCGGCGCGAACCCCGTCGTCATCCAGCTTCCGATCGGAAGCGAGGACAAGTTCAAGGGTGTCATCGACCTCGTCGAAATGAAGGCGCTCTACTGGGAGGGCGACGAGGCCGTGACGCCCGAGATCCGCGAGATTCCGGCCGACATGAAAGACGCCGCCGAGAAGGCGCGCGAGGCGATGGTCGAAAAGGTCGTCGAGACGGACGACGCACTCCTCCACCGCTACCTCGAGGAGCACCACATCACTCCGGAGGAGATCCGTACGGCGCTTCGCGCCGCGACGATCGCGACGAAGGTGGTCCCGGTGCTCACCGGAGCGGCCCTCCGCAACAAGGGCGTGCAGCCCCTGCTCGACGCCGTCGTCCACTACCTGCCGTCGCCCCTCGACGTGCCGCCGGTCACCGGGATCGATCCCAAGACAGGCGAAGAGCTCGTCCGGCGCCCGACCGACGACGACCCATTCAGCGCGCTCGCGTTCAAGATCGCGAGCGACCCGTTCGTCGGTAAGCTCGCGTTCTTCCGCGTGTATTCCGGCGTGCTCCGTTCAGGCGACACGGTCATGAACGCCACCAAGGACCGCAAAGAGCGGATCTCGCGCATCCTGCTCATGCACGCCAATCACCGCGAAGAAGTGGAAGAGGTCGCAGCCGGCGACATCGCCGCCGCGGTCGGTCTGAAGCAGACCTTCACCGGCGACACGCTCAGCGACCCGGAGAAGCCAGTGATCCTCGAATCGATCAAGTTCCCCGAACCGGTCGTGCAGATCGCGGTCGAGCCGAAGACCAAGGCCGACGAGGAGAAGATGTCGCTCGCCTTGGCGCGTCTCGCCGAGGAAGATCCGACCTTCCGCGTGCACACCGACCCCGAGTCGGGTCAGACGCTCATCTCAGGGATGGGCGAGCTTCACCTCGAGGTCATCGTCGATCGCATGTTCCGCGAGTTCCGCGTCGCCGCGAACGTCGGCCGGCCGCAGGTCGCCTACCGCGAGGCCCTCACCAAGCCCGCCCAGGGCGAGGGCCGGTACATCAAGCAGACCGGCGGCAAGGGCCAGTACGGCCACGTCGTCGTCGACTTCGAGCCGCTGGAGCGCGGCACGGGATACGAGTACGAGTGGGGCATCCGCGGCGACCGCCTCTCGAAGGACTGGTCGAAGGCCGTCCAGGCCGGGATCAGAGAGGCCATGGAGAACGGCGTGATCGCTGGCTACCCGATGGTCGACCTCAGGGCCACCGTGGTGGACGGCTCGCAGCACGAGGTCGACTCGAACGAGATGGCGTTCAAGATCGCGGGCTCCATGGCACTCAAGGCGGCGGTGCCGAAGGCGGGTCCGGTGATCGTTGAGCCGATCATGAAGGTAGAGGTGATCGTTCCCGAGGAGTTCATGGGGGACGTCATCGGCGATCTCAACAGCCGGCGCGGGCACGTTCAGGGCACCGACGAGCGCGCGAACGCGCGTGTGATCACCGCGTTCGTGCCGCTCGCGACGATGTTCGGTTACGTCACGGATCTACGTTCAAGGACGCAGGGCCGCGGGTCCTACTCGATGGAGTTCGACCATTACGAGGTCTTGCCGCAGAACCTCGCGGATCAAGTGATCAACAAGAAGTAGCGGACAAGCAGGGAGGGCAGAGCACCAAATGGCCAAGAAGAAGTTCGAACGCACCAAGCCGCACGTGAACGTGGGCACGATCGGTCATATCGACCACGGCAAGACCACGCTCACCGCG
>VBIL01000172.1 GCA_005879975.1 Chloroflexota bacterium | reverse complement strand
ACGTGTGGCTCGGCGGGTCGGCCGGGATCGTCTACGTCATCCATCCGCCGGGCGTCCCGCTCCCGTCGCACGTCGCAGGGCTACCACCGAACTGGTGACGTCCGTCCTCGGCTAGGGCATGAGGAGAGGGCGACGATCCGCTATCGCCGTGATCACGGCCTGGCTGCTTGCGGCGTGCGTCGGCACGCCCGTCAGCCGGCCTGATGCCACCGCGACAGCGTCGCCCTCGGCCGCGCCGACCGATCGGCCCGTGACGACGCCCACGCCGGTCCCAACGCCGACGCTCGTCCCGCAACCCGCGGACAAGCCGCCCGTCAGCTTCGCGCGAGCCGACTTCGCGCGCGGCACCGCTGTAGGCGTGACCGGAACCGGACCGATCACGCTTGCGGCGAGCGCCCTCACGGGCGGGAGCTATGACGACCCGTTCGGCGCGCGAGGGATCGCGTTCCAGAGTGGCTCGTGGACCTCCGAGTGGACGCCTGTCGCGTTCGCATTCGACGGGCTCGTGGCGTCGTGGAACGCCGAGACGCCAGCGGGAACGTGGATCAAGGTCGAGATGCAGGCGCGCGGCGCCGGCCGCGAGACGAAGTTCTTCACGATGATCACCTGGGCGTCCGGCGACGGCGACATCCACCGGACGTCCACGTCCGGACAACAGGACGGCGACGGTGACGTGAACATCGACACCTTCGTGCGAGCGAAGGGCGCCGCGCCAGTCGACGCGTATCGGCTCCGCGTCACGCTCTACCAAAAGCAAACGACGACCGCGAGTCCATCCGTGCGGATGCTGGCCGCGATGACCTCGGCCGCCTTCAAGTACGAGATCCCGAGCCTTTTCAGCGGACCTCCGGTCCAGCTCCAGGTGCCCCCCTTCTCGCAGGAGACCCACGCCGGGGAATTCCCCGAGTACGACGGCGGGGGAGAGGCCTGGTGCAGCCCGACGTCGACCTCGATGGTGGTGGCGTTCCACGGAGCCGGACCGACGCCCGACCAACTCGAGGCTTTCCCCGGGGACAAGTACGACGACCCGCAGGTCGATTACGCCGCGCGCTACACCTACGACTGGAACTACAAGGGCGCCGGCAACTGGCCGGCGAACGTCGCCTATGCAACGCGCTTCGGTCTCGATGGGTTCGTCACGCGGCTACGCTCGCTGAGCGAGGCGCAACGATTCCTGAACGCCAGCATTCCGCTCGTCGCGTCGATCAACGGGGCTCTGCCTGGCTTCCTCCTCGGGACGACCAACGGACACCTGCTGGTCATCCGGGGCTTCGATGCGAATGGCGATGTCATCACGAACGATCCCGCGGTCAAGACGGATGAGGAAGCGCGAAAGGTCTATCGCCGCGCGGACTTCGAGCGGGTGTGGCTCGGCGGCTCGGCCGGGATCGTGTACGTGATCTATCCGCGTGGGAGGCCGCTCCCGCCGAACGTCGCGGGTTTGCCGCCGAACTGGTAGGCGTCGGCGGCGGCTAATGCGTGGCGATCTCCGGCGCGCACTCGCACTCGTGCGGCGCCGAACTCACCGCGGCGCACCGCTCGCCGTGCGGCTCCTCGAGAAGCCGGACTGCGGGCTCTGCGCCGAGGTGTACCGGGCACTTCGGCGCGTGTCGCTCGACGTTCCGCTCGACATCGAACGCGTGGACATCACGCAGGACGCCGTGATCTTCGATCGTTACGCGCTGCGCATCCCGGTCGTCGCGATGGGCGAGCGAGAGCTCGACGCAGCGGGCGTCGATGAAGCGCGCGCGCCGCCCACGAGAAGGCGTACCTCAAGAGTGACCTGCGCTTTTGGGGCGCCGACCTTCCGGCCATCCGAGCCGCCGTCCGGGAGTTCTGCCGCGCGCACCCGAATCTCGCGCGCGCCGAGCTTCGGTCGATCGCGGAAACGCTCTACGCGACCGATGTGCACGAGCTGCTTGCCTCGGCGATCGGAGTCCTCGAGTGCCATCGCAAGACGCTGGTCGCCCGCGACCTTCCGTGGCTCATCGAGCTCGTGCGCCGCTCCAACAGCTGGGCCTATGTCGATTGGATCGCACCGAAGGTGGTCGGCGACGTCATCGCGCGCGATCCGCGTTCGCGGCGATACCTCGAGAACTGGGCCAAGGACAAGAACTTCTGGGTGCGCCGGACCGCGCTTCTTGCCGAGCACGATGCGCTTCGGGCCGGCCGCGGCGACTTCGCGCTCTGGGCGCGTCTCGCCGCCGGAATGATCGACGAGCGCGAGTTCTTCATTCGCAAGGCCATCGGGTGGGTCCTGCGGGAGGTGTCGAAGGAGCGACCTGCGCTCACCTACGCGTTCCTCCTCGCGCACCGCAAACACATCTCGAGGCTTTCGGTGCAGGAAGGCGCGAAATACCTGGATACGTCGCGGCGCGAGGGGCTGGGGCTTCCGGGGCAATCCGCGTGGGCCGCGCGCGAGAGGAAGCGCAAGGCGACGACCGCGCGGCGCGGCTAGAGTCACTCCTGCATCGATACCCACCAGAGAGGGGACCGCATGGGCGTCTACCGAGCCGAGTACATCTGGATCGACGGCACCCAGCCGACACAGAAGCTGCGTTCGAAGACGAAGATCGTGCCGGAAGGCGAGAAGCCGCCCATCTGGGCATTCGATGGGTCGAGCACGCAGCAGGCAACGGGTGACAAGTCCGACTGCGTCCTGCAGCCCGTGTTCGTGGTGCCGGACCCGATCCGCGGGGGCGACAACAAGCTCGTTCTGTGCGAGGTCATGCTCGTGAGCGGCCAGCCGCACGCGACCAACATGCGTCGCGCGAACGTCGAGATGGCGGAGCGCTTCAAGGGGTTCGACACGTGGTTCGGCATCGAGCAGGAGTACACGTTCTTCGAAGGCTCGCGGCCGCTCGGTTTCCCTGACACCGGGTTCCCCGCGCCTCAGGGTGGCTACTACTGCGGTGTCGGCGCAGACGAGGTGTTCGGACGCGACGTGGTCGAGGCGCATTTGGACGCGTGCCTCAGGGCGGGCCTCGCGATCTCGGGCATCAACGCCGAGGTCATGCCGGGGCAATGGGAGTTCCAGGTCGGTCCTCTGAACACTCCGGAGGTCGCCGACCAGCTCTGGGTCGCGCGCTGGCTCCTCTATCGGGTGGGGGAGGACTTTGGCGTCAGCGCGACGCTCTACCCGAAGCCCGTGCGTGGCGACTGGAACGGCGCCGGCGCGCACACGAACTTCTCGACGAACGAGATGCGCCAGAACTACGACGCATGCATCGCCGCCGCGGAAGCCCTCGGCAAGCGGCACGACCTGCACATCGCCAATTACGGGTTCGGCATAGAGGAGCGGCTCACCGGTCTTCACGAGACCTGCTCGTACAAGGAGTTCCGCTACGGCGTCAGCGACCGGGGAGCTTCGGTTCGAATTCCGTGGCAGGTGGCGAAGGATCGCAAGGGCTACATCGAGGATCGCCGGCCGAACGCCAACGCCGATCCGTATGTGACCACCCGTCTAATCATTGAAACGGTCTGCGGCGCCGAGGAGTCGAGCCGCTCGCGCAATGGGAACCGACCGGCGCGCGCCGCGAAGCTGCCGAGCCCCGCACGAAAGGTGATCGCTCGGAGCTAGGCGCCACCATGATGCAGCGCTTGGCCGCATGGCTGGCACGGCCAGTTCGGTCAGGCGTGAGGGACGCGACGGGCTCTAGCTGCGCCTATCAGCATCGCAGCAGCGCTGTGAAACGGTCGAGGTCGAGTTCGGCCTCGAACTCGAGGCATCGGCCCGCGAGCTCGAGCGCGGCCTCATGGCCGATCACGGCTCCGGCGAGTTCCTGAAACTTATCGCGCAGCTCGCGAGACCCGACCGGATTCGCAGGGTCGCCGGTCGGATCAGGGATCCGCACCGACAGCTCACGCCCGTCCCGCAGGCGCATCTCGACGGTCGCGGGCCAGTGATCGGGATAGGCCGCGTCGAGATCCGCGCCGCGGTGGCAGTCGGTTCGCGACATCAGCCCACGGATCAGCGGGTCGTCCACATTCGCTTGCGTGTAGTCGTTGAGGCCGGCCGATCCTCGTGCCAGAGCCACGGCCGCGGCGAACGGGGCGCTGAACTGAGCGTCGACGACGTTGCGCGGGGCACGCTTCTCGTCGATCGGCTCAGCCACGAGGAGCGCGCCTCCGCTGAGCACGCCGAGCCTGATGCGCTCGACATCCTGCGGGCGAATGCCATGCGCACGCTGCAGCTGCAGGACGCCGTCGATGAGCCCGTGGTTGTATCGACAGCAGGCGTAGGGCTTGATCGAAACGCTCATGATCGCGAACGAACGGCCGAGATCGCGAGTGAGCAGCTCCGGCCGCGGCTCGTCGGTGTATCCGCGCAAGAGGCCGTGCGGCCCGTCCAGCGCGGTCGCCGGAGCGATGAAGCCCTCGCTCGCGAGATGCGCGGCCACGATGCCTGAGTGCGCGGCCCACCCGGGATTGAGTCGCTTGGTCCACGATCCGTCAGAGAGGTACTCGAGCGACCCCGAGGCCATCGTCCCGGCGATGCCGAGCGCGCGAATGAGCCCTGCGACGTCGAGGTCGAGCAGCCGGCCCGCGGCGATCGCCGCGCCGAATGCGCCGGCGACCCCGGTGGGATGAAATCCGCGTCGGTACGCCGACTCGGCGTTGAGCGCGTCGCCGACGCGGATGATGACTTCGTACCCCGCGACGATCGCTTCGAGCACGCGGGTGGGGGAGCGGTGAAGCTCCTCGCCAACGGCGAGCGCCGTCGGGATCACGACGACGCCGGGATGAAGCGACGATCGCGCGGTGACGTCGTCCAGCTCGAGGGCGTGCGCGCTCGCGGCGTTCGCGAGTCCCGCCCACGGAGCGGAAGCGAACGCATCGCGACCGATGAGGCTCGCGCCTCTTTCGGGACCGAAGCGCTGCGCGACCGTCTGCACGGGTGCGCTTGACTGTGCCCGGCTGCCGCGCAGGGCGACACCGACGAAGTCGAGCACGAGCTCCTGGGTACGCGCGCGGACCATCGCCGGGAGGTTCGACCATGCGATCGCGGCGCAGAACTCTGCCAACGCCGCGGACGCCGTTCGCGTCTCCGTACCGAGCACCGCTGAAGGCTACCGCCGGGGCCTGTCTGGTCCCATGACCGAGGCTTACCGGCGCGGTGCGACGACCATCACATCGCGCGAGGGCGCGTCCCCACGAATGAACCCGAGCAGCCGGGCGCCTTCATCTTCCACGGCGACGCGCTCGCGCTTCGCCAGGCGCTCGAGGAGTGCGATGCGCAGCGTCGCGGTCTTTGGCCCGCGCGTGACGGTCCACGTCGCTCCGACGAAACCGTCGATAAGGACGCTGCCAAAATTCACCCCTGCCATGTAGCCAAGGCGCTTAGGGTCAGACGGGCGGACAATCCTCGCGCGATCGTCGTGCGACAGGACGATGTTGTCGTACACGGGCAGGAAGCGCGGTGGGGCAGGAGTCTCGCCATCGGGTAGGGGACCATCAGGAACGTCGAAAAGATCGCGGCCGCGTTCATCGCGGAAGGTCCGCAGACGCGGCCCAAGACGCTCGAAGACCTCCGCGAGTCCGCTCAAACCTGACCAGGTCCGCGCGTCGCCGATCGTCGCCGGCCCGAACGCCGCGAGGTACCGGAGGATCAGCGCGTCAGGCGACCGATTCTTCCCGAGCGGACGGCCCAACCACGCTTCAAGCGTGGTGCGACGGGGCTGTGCACTGGCGCCCCAGACCCCCCGCGGCGGGACCTGCACGAGGGGCAGGAGATAGCTCGTGGCCATCACGAGCGAGTCCTGGTCTCGCTTCGGCCAGCGCTTCTGGAGGATCGGGCGGAGCTCGGCGCTCGTCCGCGGACGCTCATCGACCAGCGCGCGACCAATTCCGAGCAGCCGGCGGATGTCGACGCCGACGAGCTTGCGTCCGAATGGGCTGCCCGTCTGAAAGGCGCGCTCGAGGGCGGGCTGGATGACCGGGCGCAGCGCCAACCCATCGCGCGAGGTGACGAGATGGATCGTCGCGCGCATGAGTCCCATTCGTACCGCTTTCCGATCGGTGATCAGCTTTGCGAGGTCGCCCGTGCGGAAGCCTTCGAGCCGGCTCCACAAAGCCACGTAGGGATCGGCCGGGATCTGCGCCTGCATGCCGACGAGCCATTCGATCGCGTCAGCGGCGGACATCGTCGAACGCCTGAGAAGAAGCTGTCGCTCGAGCAGGGCGCGGTTCAAGGCGCGTGCATCGAGCACGCGAGTCACTGCGACGATCGGACCGGCCGGGCACGCTCCTGGGTCAAGGACTCGCTGGTGGACGGCGGCGCCCTTCGGGTCGCGAGGATCGAGCCAAACACGATGAGAACGAAACCGATCGCGATGCCCGGCGTGAACGGCTCACCCAGGAGCGTCACACCGAGCGCGAGCGCGACGGCGGGGTTCACGTACGTGATCACGGTGGCGCGGGGCGCGCCGACCTCCGCGACAAGGGCGAAGAACAGCACGAAGCCGAGCGCAGTACAGACGACCCCGAGCACGGCTACGGCAAGCACCACCGCTGCGGACGGAAGCGCCGCAGGAATTTGTGCCAGTCCAAACGGGGCGTACGCGAGCGCGGTCACGCCGAGAGACGCGGCGACCACGCCCAGCGGGGGAAGCCCGGCCAGCTTGCGCTCGATGATCATCGGTCCGATGGCGTAGCCGAGGGCGACAAGGCCCACCTGGCCGATCGCGCCGAGGTCATCGGCGCGGACATCGAGTCCGACCAGAGCGCCGACTCCGAGGAAGCCGACAGCCAGCCCAACGATGCGGCGTGAATCCAAGCGATCGCGGCTCCCGGCGACGACGGCCAGGATCGCACCGATGGATGGGACCGCGGCGATCAGGAGGCCGGTGAGCGAGCTCGAGATCCGGCGCTCCGCATCCGACAAGAAGAACCACGGCGCTGCCACCTCGACGAACGTGTAGACAAGGATCCACCTCCAATGCCGAACGAGCGCGGCGAGATCCTTCCGGGTGGCCGCGAGCGGTAGGAGGAGGGCGGTGCCGATCGCAGTCCGCAGAAAGACAAGGGTCGCCGGGCTGAGCTCTCCGACCGCGATCTTGATGAAGAGGTAGGGGATACCCCAGATCACCGCCATCGCCGCAAAGAGGAGCCAGCCTCGCCGGGTCACCGGATCACGTTAGCGGGCGGTGCTCCCGCCGTTTATCGCTGGCGATACATCCGGTGGTGGGCTACGGCTTCGGGCGAGTCCGGAGCTTGCTCTCGAGGGCTACCTTCTGCCGGAGCAGCTCCTGCTTCTCCGGCATGTGCGTCTGCTTTGCCGCATCGGGACGCGTCACGCGTCCGATCTTGGAAAGCTCCCGATTGATCCGCTGCAGCTCGTCCTTAAGTCTCTGGAGCTCGACCGGTTCAGCCGGCGGTGCCATTGCCGGCGCAGCCTTGGCCTCGGCGCGAGGTTGGGACTTTCGGGGGGCGCCCGCCTTGTTCTTGATCCGCTGAGCATAGGTCGCGACAACGTCGGTCGGCTCGCCCGACTGCGCATGACAGAGCCGAGCGTCAGACTGCACCACCGACCACGGAGTCACGGGTAGAGCTGCACCGTGGTGGTCCGAAGGAGGCGAACATGAAAGGATCCGTCGCTTGGCTCAGCACTCCGGTCGGCCGTTTCCTCCGCGACCTGGTCGAGGGGGCCATCGCGGGGGCGATCGCCGCGGTGGTCGCGCTCCAGCTCGACGTCGCGACTCCGCAGGTGATCCTGGCAGCGGCGGTCACCGGGGCCATCGCCGCCATCATCGCCGTGGCGCGCCGCGCGATCGTGAACGCGGTCTCCCCGGCGACGCCCGGGCAGCCCTAACGCCGCGGAGGCCTGGAGACAGAGCCATCCACTCGTCCTCGACTGCGAAAAGGTGAGCATGTAGCGCACCGTGGTCCTCCCACGAGCCTCTTTCCGGGCTCAAGCTAACGACGAAGATCGGGAATCGGGACCGACAAAACCGCACGCGAGGGGTCGCGGTCGGGTTTCGCGCGTCGGGAGTAGGCTCTGCCGGTTCGCGATCCGCGACGACTGGGGGAGCTGGGTGTGGCTGTCACGACTCTAAAACGACCGACGACGACGCAGCGGAAGTTCCAACTTGACGAGAAGGACCTGCCAACGCACTGGTACAACATCCAGGCGGATCTGCCCTCGCCGCTCCCGCCGCCACTTCATCCTGGCACGGGGCAGCCAATCGGCCCGGCGGACCTCGCGCCGCTCTTCCCGATCGAGCTGATCAAGCAAGAGGTGAGCCGCGAGCGCTGGATCGAGATTCCCGAACCCATCCGTGACGCGTACAAGGTATGGCGACCAACGCCGCTCATTCGCGCGCTGGGCCTCGAGAAGGTGCTGGGCACCCCTGCGCACATCTACTACAAGTGGGAAGGCGTCAGCCCCGCGGGCAGCCACAAGCCGAACACCGCGATCGCCCAGGCGTACTACAACAAGCAGGAGGGCACCAAGCGCCTCGCGACCGAGACCGGCGCGGGCCAGTGGGGAAGTGCCCTCGCGCTCGCCGCGCGGATGTTCGATCTCGAATGCAAGGTCTACATGGTCCGCGTGTCCTACGACCAGAAGCCGTACCGGCGGATCCTCATGGAGACATGGGGCGCCGAGGTCGTCCCGAGCCCGAGCCCCGACACGAACGTGGGTCGCGCCGCACTGGCCAAGGATCCAAAGAGCCCCGGCAGCCTCGGGCTCGCGATCTCTGAAGCCGTCGAGGACGCCGCCACACGCGACGACACGAAGTACTCGCTCGGTTCGGTGCTCAACCACGTGCTGATGCATCAAACGGTCATCGGTCAGGAGGCGAAGAAGCAGCTCGAGCTCGCCGGCGAGCGCCCGGACATCCTCGTGGGCTGTATCGGTGGAGGCTCGAACTTCAGTGGTTTCGCCTTCCCATTCATCGCCGACAAGCTCACCGGAAAGGTGAAAGACCTCCGGATCATCGCGGTCGAGCCCATGGCCGCACCGAGCATCACCAAGGGTCGGTACGTCTACGACTTCGGGGACGAGGCGATGATGACGCCGCTCGTGAAGATGCACACGCTCGGTCACTCATTCATGCCGGCGCCGATCCACGCGGGAGGACTCCGCTACCACGGCATGGCGCCGTCGGTCAGCGCCCTTTACGAACAGAAGCAGATCGAAGCCGTCGCCGTGCATCAGCGGCCGACGTTCGAGGCCGCGGTGATGTTCGCTCGGGCGGAGGGCTACCTGCCCGCGCCCGAGTCGGCGCATGCCATCCGCGTGGTGATCGACGAGGCGCTTCGCTGCAAGGAGTCCGGGCAGGCGAAGACCATCGCCTTCAACCTTTCGGGTCACGGTCACTTCGACCTCGGCGCGTACGAGCGCTACCTGAATGGCGAGCTCGAGGACTACGAGTACCCGGCCGAGAAGGTGCGTGAGGCGCTCGCCGACCTACCGAAGGTCGCCGTGTAGACCGCCTACGCAAGCGCGAGCTAGCGATAGGAGACCTGCGCGCCAGATTTCAGCTACCTCGCTGCTCTCGACGCCAAGGGTTTGCCGATGAGCCAGTGATGACCGAACGGGTCCATGACCCGACCCATTCGATAGCCGAAATTCTGATCCGCGACCGGAAACACTTCGGTTGCTCCGGCACCGACAGCCCGCCGCTGCAGCGCATCGGGGTCCACGACGAACAAGTCGATCCGGACGGAGCTGCCACCAAGCGACTCCGGACTGAAGTTCCTGTGCTCGGGTGACTCGTCGGCGACAAAGAATCG
>VBIL01000171.1 GCA_005879975.1 Chloroflexota bacterium | reverse complement strand
CTTCGTAGCGCCCAACCGTCGCTGACCGGGGCATGCCGGTCGCTCAGGCTTCCCGCGCATGGATAAGATCAGCGCCGGCGATACCGCCTGGCTTCTCGCGTCAGCCGCGCTCGTCATGCTCATGACCCCGGCACTCGGGTTCTTCTACGGCGGCCTCGTCCGGCGCAAGAACGTCCTCGCGACGATCATGCACAGCTTCTTCATCCTCTGCCTGATCAGCGTGCAGTGGGTCCTCTGGGGCTACACGCTCGCGTTCGGTCCAGACATTGGAGGGATCATCGGCGGCCTCGACTGGGCGGCGCTCCGCGGCGTCGGCCAGGACCCGGGTCCGTACGCGCCGACCGTCCCGCACGAGGCGTACATGGTCTTCCAGATGATGTTCGCGGTGATCACGCCGGCGCTCATTACCGGCGCGTTCGCCGAGCGCAAGCGCTTCAAGGCGTTCGTCGTCTTCACGCTCCTTTGGGCCACGTTCGTGTACGACCCGGTCGCGCACTGGGTCTGGGGCGGCGGTTGGCTCGGTCAGCTCGGCGCCCTCGACTTCGCCGGCGGGACGGTGGTGCACATCACGAGCGGCGTCTCGGCGCTCGTCGCCGCGCTCGTCCTCGGCCGTCGCGTCGGCTTCGGCCGCGAGGCCATGGACCCCCACGACGCGACCATGACCGTCCTCGGGGCGTCGCTCCTCTGGTTCGGCTGGTTCGGCTTCAACGCAGGCAGCGCGATCACCGCCGGCGGCCTCGCGGCGAACGCCTTCGTCGTGACCAACACCGCCGCGGCGATGGCCGCACTCACCTGGATGACCGTCTCGTGGCTGCACAAGGGCGCGCCGAGCGTGCTCGGTGCTGCGGCCGGCGCGGTCGCCGGTCTGGTCGCCATCACCCCGGCATCGGGCTACGTCGACGTCTCGGCGTCGATCCTCATCGGCCTCGGCGCGGGCATCTTCTGCTACACCGCGATCCAGATCACCAGGCGCTTCAAGGTCGACGATGCACTCGACGTGTTCGGGGTCCACGGTGTCGGCGGGGCGTGGGGCGCGCTCGCGACGGGTGTCTTCGCCACCGTCGCGGTGAACAGCGCGGCTAAGGACGGGCTCATCGCCGGTAACCCCGGGCAGCTGGGGATCCAGGCGATCGCGGTGCTCGCGTCCATCGCGTACTCGGCGGTCATGACGTTCGTGATCCTGAAGCTCATCGACCTCTTCGTGGGACTGCGTGTGCCCGAGAGCGAGGAAGTGCTCGGTCTCGACGCCTCGCAGCACCGCGAAGCGGCGTACCAGATCTAAAGGAGGCTCCGATGGAGTTCCTGGCATTCGCGTCCTTCGCGATCCTGGTGGTCGGCTGGCTCGTCGCACCGACACGCACGATCACGCCGGTCAGCCACGCGGAGGAGCGCGAGGCGGCATAAACTAGCCGGGTACAACTGAATACGACGGGGGAGCGCCCGACGAAAGGGGCGCTGAGAGTGCGGACAGCCGCAGACCCCAGAACCTGATCTGAGTAATGTCAGCGTAGGGAGTCGAGAGCACATGAAACCCCTTACGAGCGGCGCTCAGGCGCCGCTTTTGTTTTGCCAGCGATGAGGGCGGTCGTCGTGGCGCACGGCGACGTTCTTCCTGCGGATCGCGCTGCGATCGAGGCGGAGGACCTCGTGGTGGCTGCGGACGGCGGCGCATTCGCGCTCGAGCGCTGGAAGATCCTTCCCCACCTCGTCGTGGGCGACATGGACTCGCTCGGCGATGCGGGCGTGGAGCGTCTGGCGCGACAGGGCATCGGCGTCGTGAAGTTCCCCGCGGCAAAGGACGAGTCCGATCTCGAGCTAGCCGTCACGCACGCTATCAATGCCGGGGCGAAGGAGATTGTCCTGCTCGGCGCGCTCGGCGGTCCCCGCCTGGACCACGAGACCGCGAACCTGCTTCTCCTCGCCGATCCCGGATATGACGGCGTGCGCATCGAGGCGCGCCGCGGTGCATTGCGTGTTCGGGCGCTGCGCGGCGGCGGATCGCTCGCGCTCGAGGGTCCGGTGGGCACCGTCGTCACGCTTCTGCCGGTGGCGGGCGACGCCGAGGGCGTGCGCACCGAAGGGCTCCGCTTCCCGCTCGCGGGCGAGACGCTGCGTCTCGGGAAGTCCCGCGGGCTCAGCAACGAGATCGCGCAGTCGCCCGCGCGTGTCTCGCTCGACAAGGGTTCGCTTCTCGTCTTCGAAACACCGCAGGGAGGTACATGAGATGACGCGCGACACGAACTGGCGAACGGTCGACATCGTGGTGGCGGCGGCGATCGCGATCTCGTTCGGTGTGGTGTTCTGGGCATGGAACCAGGTCTGGGCCGCGGCAGGACCGGCCTTCGCGGCGATCCCGCCGGCACAGAACATCCTCTACGGAGTCTGGCTCGTGCCGGCGGTGCTCGCGGGACTCATCATCCGCAAACCCGGTGCGGCGCTCTTCACCGAGCTCGTCGCCGCAAGCGTCTCCGCGATCCTCGGGTCGCAGTGGGGCCTCGACACGCTCGTGTCCGGCGCGCTCCAAGGTCTGGGCGCGGAGATCGTCTTCTTCGCCGCGCGGTACCGCGTCTGGACGATGGTCGTCGCGATCGTCGCGGCGGTCGGCACAGCCGTAGCCGCGTGGCTTCACGACACGCCCCTCTACTATCCCGACCTGACGATCGACCAGCAGCTGCTCATCGGGGCGTTCATGGTCGTGAGCGCGGTGATCATCGCGGGGATTGGCTCGTGGCTCCTGATGCGCTCGCTCGTCCAGACCGGCGTGCTTGCGCAATTCCCGGCGGGCCGCACGCAGCAACGCATCTGAGCCAGCCCGCCATCCTCGCGCTCGGCTGGGGCTGGCGCCACCCGGGCCGCCGGGCGTGGGCGCTCCGCGGGCTCGATCTGCGCATCGAGGAGGGCGAGCGCGTCCTCCTCCTCGGCGCATCCGGCGCGGGGAAGAGCACGCTCCTGCTGGCGCTCGCCGGGCTCCTCGATCGGAGCGGCGGGGGGGATGAAGAGGGCGAGCTCCACGTCTGCGGCGATGCCGGGCTCGTGCTGCAGGATCCCGAGACGCAGCTCGTGATGGCGCGCGCCGGCGACGACGTCGCGTTCGGGCTCGAAAACCACTGCGTCCCCACACCGGAGATCTGGCCGCGCGTGCATCGGGCCCTCGCCGATGTCGGCTTCCCGTACCCCGAAGATCGACCGACCGCCGCGCTCTCCGGCGGGGAAAAGCAGCGGCTCGCGATCGCCGGGATCCTGGCGCTCCGCCCGCGCGTGCTCCTCCTCGACGAGCCGACCGCCAACCTCGATCCCGACGGCGCCCGTGCCGTGCGTGAGGTCATCGGGCGCATCGCGGCCGATCGTGACGTGACGATGGTCATGGTCGAGCACCGCGTCGCGGACGTCGTACCCCTGGTCGATCGCGTAGTTGTGATCGAAGCCGGTGGAGGCGTGATCGCGGACGGAAGGCCGGATGCAGTCTTCGCGCGCGAAGGCGAACGTCTCAAAACGCTCGGCGTATGGGTCCCCGGCGCACCGCCCGCCGCTCCGTCGCGCCGGGGTGTGCCCGACGGCGATGCGATCATGGCGCACGATCTAGCGTTCCGGTATCCGCGCGGCGCCGCGCTGGCGCTCGATGGCGTCGACGCCGTTGTCCGCCAACGTTCGGCGCTCGCGATCGTGGGGTCGAACGGGAGCGGCAAATCGACGCTCGCGATGTTGCTCGCGGGCCTGTTACGTCCTGCGCGCGGCGAGGTTCGCGCGTTCGGAGATGAGCCCTGGCGCTGGTCAGCGCACGTGCTCGTGCGCCAGATCGGCACGGTCTTCCAGGACCCGGAGCATCAGCTGGTCGCCGCGCGCGTCGACGACGAGCTGCGGGTCGGTCCGCGCGCGATCGGCCTCGACGCCGGCCACATCAACGCACGCGTCGCCGACCTTCTCGAGCGGCTGGACCTCGCGAAGGTCGCGGCCGCGAATCCCTTCACGCTCTCCGGCGGCGAGAAGCGGCGCCTCTCGGTGGGGACCGCGCTCGCGACGTCGCCTCAGGCGCTCGTTCTGGATGAACCTACGTTCGGACAAGACCGTCGCACCTTCGCCGAGCTCCTGCGCCTCCTGGCGGAATACCGCGACCAGGGCGGGGCGATCGCATTCGCCAGCCACGACGAGCTCTTCGTCGATGCGTTCGCGGACGCGCGCCTTCGCCTTGACCGAGGTCGCGCGGCGTGAGGCTGCTCGAGCCGCTCACACCCGATCCGCGTGCGCCACTCGCGCGCGCGCATCCGCTCGCCAAGATCGGCGCGGCGTTCGTGCTCATGGTCGCGCT
>VBIL01000170.1:949-13710 GCA_005879975.1 Chloroflexota bacterium | reverse complement strand
GGTCAAGACTTCACGAAAATAAGTCGCCGCGTCGGTGTCGGTCAGCTCGGTGAGATCCGCGACGTGCCGCCCGCGCCAGATGACGATCGTGTATCCCGGCTGGCCGACATCGCCATGAACGAGGTACGCGTCCGACACGCGGCCGGCGAATATCCGCGCGTTCCCGTGGGTTTCGTCGGGGCGGCCTTCGTTGCACATGGGGCAGCTCTTTCCGGCCCGCCGTTCCTCCCAATCCGCGTCCCAGGTCCGCACTACGTTGGCAAAGGTAGCGTGCCCGCGTCGTACACGAGGTGTCCATCGTGGATCCGGGCCACGCCCCACAGCGTGTGCGGCTCGCTCTTTCCCGGTGCGAGAAGGTGCGTGACCGTCCAGCCATCAGCGGTGAGCTGGTCGGCGATCAGCCGGCGATGACAGCGCCACCAGAGCGTCTCCGCGCACATGAAGACCGTGCGCGAGCCGCGCGCCAGCGTCGTCAGCCGTTCGTACTCGCGGGCAAACTCGTCGCTCGCCATGTGGTCGGCGTAGCCGCGGAACGCCGCCACGCGGATGGCCCGATGCGGCGAGTCGTCCCTCGGCTCGCGTCTGCCGCCGAGACCGGGCAGGTGCACGTAGGCGATGCCCACATCGCCGAGCGACTGCGCGAGCGCCTTCGCGCCGAACTGCGGATGCCGGCGCGACCCGGGGGCCGAGCGCACGTCCGCGACCGTCTGGATCCCAGCATCCGCCAGCGTCGCGACCAGCTCTTCGATCGGCCTCGCCCCATGGCCGACCGACCAGATGTCCACGGAGATCAGTGTGGGAGACTCGGCCGGTGAGCGACGTCACGATCCGGACCATCAGTCCCGATCAACACGACGCCGTCATGCACTACTTCGATCTGGTCGCGTACGCGGACAACCCGAACTGGTCGCGATGCTACTGCTGCGAGCGATTGGTGGACGACTACGACAGTCGGACCAAGGAACAGAACCGCGCATTCCGGAGTCAGCTCATCCGCTCCGCGAAGGCCAACGGCATCGTCGCGTACCGGCTGGGCCGCGTTGTTGGCTGGTGCCACGGGGCGCCCAAGGACGAGCTTCGGAGCGTGCCCGGGACCGCGGACCCGGCGACCGGCGCGATTGTCTGCTTCGTGGTCGCGCCGGATCAGCGTCGGCAGGGGATCGCGACGCAGCTGCTCGACTACGCGCTCGAGCATCTGCGGTCCCGCGGCATGAAAACCGCCGAGGCCTATCCCTGGCTCGCCGAGGTCGACCCAGCCAGGTGGGTCTGGAGCCAGTACGTCGGTCCACTCTCGATGTACCTGAAGGCCGGCTTCGAGATCGCCGAAAGGCACGACGACTTCTGTATCGTTCGCAGAAAGCTATGAGCCCCAGGGTCGTCTCACTGCAGCTCCACACCGCTCACGGGGCGCTCCCGACTCCCGTGCGCGAGGTCACCGCGGATGTCGGCGCGGGGATCGCGGGCGACTCCCACGGCGGGCGCCCGAAGCGCGCGGTCCTGGTGATCGACCGCTCGACGCACGATGCGCTCGGCCTCCGGCCTGGCGACCTGCGCGAACAGATCACCATTGAGGGCCTGCCAGAGGTCACCGGACTCGCCGAGGGCACAGACCTACGGATCGGCGGAGTGACGCTGCGCGTGAATGGCGAGTGCGAGCCCTGCACGCATATCGGCGATATGAACGGGCAGGCGGACGTGGAAGCGTTCCGCGTCTCCCTCGTCGGCAGGCGGGGCGCCCTTTGCACCGTGCTCGCGGCCGATGGCCCGATCCGCATCGGAGATCCGGTCACCGTGCTCGTCCGCGCCTAGGCCTTCGGCACCGAAGCACGACCTTTTCAGGGCTGTCCCGCAACCTTCACCTCCCCTAATCTGACACGCACGTGAGCGATCGGACCGCGAGCTCGTCCGCAGCAGCGTCGGAGGACGGGGCCTAGTCGCGTCCGCACACACACCGATGCGACGAAAGCCTCCCGGAAGCGGGGGGCTTTGTTGTTAATGGGAGGAAACGTGGCGAGCGAGCACGATGCCTGTGCGCTCGTGGCCGTTGCGCGCAAGGACGCTCGGCCCACCCGCGCGGTGCTGGAGCTCGTGCTTCACGGCATGGCCTGCCTGGCGCATCGCTCGGGCGTTGTCGACGGCGAGGGCGACGGTGCCGGAGTGCTGACCGACATTCCGCGTGCGCTCTGGGCGGCCGAGCTCCGCTCCGCGGCAATCGACGATGGGCTCGCGCAAAGCCGTCGCTTCGCGGTCGGACACTTCTTCCTTACCGATGACGCGGAGCGATCCACGCTCGTCGACGCGCTTGCACGGCATGGCATCACGGTCCTGCTGTCCCGTGATGACACCACCGACGAGCGCGCGCTCGGACCGCGCGGCCGCCTCGAAGCGCCGAGATTCCTTCAGCTCGCGCTCCTCGCTCGGAGTGGTGGCCACTCCGGATCGCGCTCGCTCTACGAGGCGGCGCTCGAGGTCGAGCGCACGACTGCCGCGACCGTCGTCTCGCTGTCGCGACACACCGCGGTGTACAAGCTGCGTGGCTCGGGTCATCAGCTGACCTCGTACTTCGCCGACCTCGGCGATCCGCGATTCGCGACATCGGTGGCCTTCGGCCACAACCGCTACGCGACGAACACGACCACCAGCTTCACGCGCGTGCAGCCCTTTCCGGTATTCGCGCACAACGGCGAGATCAACACCATCAGCCGGCTACGCGAAGAGGCGCGGGGGCTTGGCCTCGTCCTGTCCCGCGACGGAAGCGATTCACAGGACGTCGACGCGGTCATCCGCGGGCTCGTCATCCGCCATCGCCTGACGCCCATAGAAGCGATCGAGCTCCTCTTCCCGCCGATCGTCAACGAGATGAAGCGGATGAGCGGCGAGCTGCAGGACGCCTACGTTCAGGCGCGCGCGGCGCTTGGTCCCCTGGCGCAGGGCCCGGCGGCGATCCTCTCGCGTGTCGGGGACACCTGTTCGTGCCGCTCGAGCGCTACGTCGCGGACCCCTATCCGCTCGGCCCCGGCGAACGCGTCGCGTTGCGGCGCGAGAACGGTTGGCGCTTCCAGGATCAGCAGACCGTGCGCCAGCAATTTCAGAACGCGCGGCGGGCCCATCGCGTGATGCTCGAGGGCCTCCGCCAGCGCATCATCTGCGGCGGGCCCGCGGAAGCGATCCACGCCGGCAGGCGCTGGGAAATCGGCGTCGCTCCGGATGAGGTCGAGGACGTCGCGGTCCGCCGCGAGCGGCAGTTCGCCGCGCTTGGGTTCGAGCCCGACGATCTGAAGCAGGCCGCGTTCATGGCCGAGACGGGGAATGAGCTGATCGGATCGCTCGGCTACGACGGTCCTTTGGCGGCGCTCGCCCCGCGCGCGAACCTCGCGGACCACCTGCACGAGACGGTCGCGGTCGTGACCAATCCCGCGATCGATCGCGAGCGCGAGATCGAGCACTTCTCGACACGCGTGCTTTTGGGGCCGCGTCCGTCGCCCCGCGCGCGGCATTCGCGGCCCTGGATCGAACTGGCGACGCCCATTCTGCTTGGCGGGCATTCGCCGGATACGGGCATCTCGAGCGACGACTTCCGCTCACTGGCGCGCGAGCGCGGGACATGGCTGCTCGAAGACGTCCTCGCGCGCTTCACAGCCGATGGACGACGCGCTCCGCTGGTGCTCGAGGCCGACCGCGACTGGGAGGAGCATCCGCGCGACGCGCTCGCACGGCTCGGCGCCCAGGCGGCCCGCGGCGTGCGCGGTGGGTCGCGCCTCGTCCTCGTCCAGGACCGCGCGGTCTTCGCGGAAGGACGCGCGTGGGTCGATCCGTTGCTGGTTCTCGCGGCCGCACACCGAGCGCTCGTTGTGCAGCCGGGCGGGGCGGGATCGCTTCGGCGCGAGTGCGCGCTCGTCGTTTCCGCGGGAAGCCTGCGGAACCTTCACGACATCATGGTCGCGCTCGCGGTCGGCGCGGACGCGGTGAACCCTTACCTCCTGCTCGAGTACGCGATCGCGACCGGGGATCCGGACGCGCTTGCGAATCTCATCGAGGCGCTGCGCAAAGGCATCGAGAAGGTCACCTCCACGCTGGTCCTCGGGATCGACACGTTCTGCGCGAGCGATGAGGCGGGGCTGGGCTGGGAGCGCATCGCCGAAGAGGGCTTCACGCGGGCCTCGATGCTGCGCGAGCGGCGAGACGCGCGGCTCGAGCCGGCGTTCCGCATCTGGCCGCGGGCGTGGAAGGCCGCGCTCTCGGTCGCAAACGGCGAAGCGCCGTACTCGACGTACGCGGAGCGCCTGCGCGAGCTTGAGACGACGCATCCCGTTTCTCTGCGCCATCTCATGGACTTCGTGCGGCCGATCGATGGCGATCCCGAATATCCGGCCGACACCAGCACCGGCGAGCACGCCGCGCCTTTCTATATCTCGTCAATGTCGTTCGGCTCGCAGGGCGAGACGGCGTACCGCGCGTATGCGGAGGCCATGGCCCGTCTCGACCTCCTCTGCGTGAATGGCGAGGGCGGCGAGCTCCCTGACCTGATCGGCCGCTACCCCCGAAACCGCGGTCAACAGATCGCAAGCGGACGCTTCGGGGTCTCGGCGCTGCTCGCGAACTCCTCGAACTACCTCGAGATCAAGATCGGCCAGGGCGCCAAGCCAGGCGAGGGCGGACATCTTCCGGCGCGCAAGGTCTCGAAGAAAGTGGCGCTCGCCCGTAACGCACAGCCCGGAGTCGATCTCATCAGCCCCTCGAACAACCACGACATCTATTCGATCGAGGATCTCGCGCAGGTCGTTCACGAGCTCAAGACCGTCAACCCGCGTGCTCGGGTGTCGGTCAAGGTGCCGGTGGTGCCGGACATCGGCGTGATCGCAGTCGGCATCGCGAAGTCCGGCGCGGACATCGTGACGCTTTCGGGATACGACGGGGGAACCGGCGCGGCGCGGCAGCACGCCCTGCGCCGCGCGGGGTTGCCGGTCGAGATCGGCGTCACGCAGGCGCATCGCGCGCTCGTCGCGTCGGGGCTTCGCGACGTCGTCGAGATCTGGTGCGACGGAGGCATGAAGAGCGCGGTCGATGTGGCGAAGATGCTCTGTCTCGGCGCGGATCGCGTCGGCTTCGGGACGCTGGCGATGGTCGCGATCGGCTGCACGATCTGCCGTGGGTGCCAGCTTGACACCTGTCACGTCGGCATTGCGACGCAGCTCGAATCGGTGGCCGAGGCGACCGACCGCGGCGTCAAGCGCTTCGAGCCACGCGAGTTCGAGAGCGCGGTCACCAACCTCAGCCGCTTCTTCACAGCGCTGCGCGATGAGCTCGCGCGGATCGCGGCGCAGCTCGGCGTGCGTGCGACGGTGGACCTTGTGGGACGGACCGACCTCTTGCGTCAGATCCGCGCGCTTGATCGCGTGGACCTGGCGCATCTCGTCGAGCCGGTCGAGTGGACGCCGCCTGGCCGGCGCGAGGTACGCGTGATCGCAGGGATCGCAGTCGCCGAGGCCGCCGTCGACGAGCGCGCGCTTCGCGCTGACGATCGCTTCGTCGCGACCGACGCGTCCGGCGAGCTCGCGCGACTTCGGATCGCGGGCGCAGCCGCGGCGGACGTGGCGTCGGTCTACCGCGAGGGATCGGTGGCGGGCAACGGATTTGCCGCATATGCGACCGAGGGCGTCGACCTCGTGCTGCGCGGCGGCGCGCAGGACGGCGCCGCCAAGACCGCGCTCGGCGGTGCGGTGGCCATCCTCAAAGCGCGCAACGCGGCCGGCCGATTCGTGGACGGATCCGTCGGCAAATGCTTCGCGTACGGTGCGCAACGCGGGCGGTTCCTCGTCCAGGGTGGTGCGGATGCGCGCGCCGCCATCCGGCTTTCCGGCGCCGAGCTCGTGTTCGGCGGTGACCTGCGCGGGTTCGCGTTCGAGTACATGACCGGCGGCAAGGCCGTGGTGCTCGGCGATCCCGGGCGCTGGATCTGCTCCGGCATGAGCGGCGGCGTCGTATACCTACGTCACGATCCCGAGCGCGGCCTCGACGAAGCCGCGCTCCGCGATCGTTTCGCGAAGGGTGCCAAGGTCTTCATGCGCCCGCCGCGCGACGAGGATGTTCCCGGGCTCGCCGACCTCCTGGGCGCGTACGCCGACGCGCTCGACGAAAGCGATCAGCCTGACGCCGCGTGCTATGTGCGCACGCTGCTCCTCGAGCCGGCCCAGCACTTCCGCGTCGTGCGGCCGGGCACGGAAATCACGGACCAAACCATCTCGACCGAATGATCTGACCGCGGCGTGAGCTCGTTCGCGCTCGCTCTGGTGCTGGGCGCCGCGGTCCTGCACGCCACGTGGAATCTTCTCGCCAAACGCGCGGTGGCGGATGTGCCTTTTCTCTGGCTCGCGTATCTGGTCGGCGCGGTCTTCTTCGCGCCGTTCGCGATCGGCATCCTCGTCATCGCGCATCCCGTACTCGGGTGGCCGGCATTCGTCTTCGTCGCGGTCGCGTCGTGCCTCCAGATCCTGTACTTCGCGACGCTCACGGCGGGGTACCGCGCGGGGGATCTCTCCCTCGTCTATCCGATCGCACGCGCAAGCGGCCCGCTGCTCGCGACGATCGGCGCGATCCTGATCTTCGACGAGCGCCCGACTCCGCTTGCGATCGCCGGTGCGCTCGCGATCGTCGGCGGAGCGTTGGTGCTCACGGGCGATCCGCGCACCCTGCGCGCCAGCGGCGCCGGACGCGCTGTCGGGTTCGCGCTCGCGACCGGCGTGGTCATCGGGACCTACACGCTCTGGGACAAGACCGCGGTGTCGGCCGTGCTGATCCCGCCGCTCTTCTACGACTGGGCGACGGTCACCGGCCAGTCGCTCCTCATCGCACCGATCGCGCTGCGCCGGGGCCAAGAGCTGCGCGAGACGTGGGCCAGCCGGCGCGGCGCCGTGCTCGGCGTGGGGATACTGAGCCGACTCGCGTACATCCTCGTTCTCACCGCGCTCGTCGTCAGTCCGGTTTCGTACGTGGCGCCGGCGCGAGAGGTGGGGATCCTCATAGGCGCGTTCCTCGGCGCCCGCGTGCTCGCGGAAGGGCACGGGACCCGTCGCGGGATCGGCGCCGCGGCCATGGTCCTGGGAATCATCGCGCTAGCGTTGGGCTAGCCGCTGTCCTGCACGGCCGCTCGTACTATCCGTCCGACATGCACGTGCTTCGCGTCATCCTCCTCATCGCCGTGATCCTCACCCTGACCGCGACCCCGGCCGCGGCCGCCGACATCCGTCAGGGCAACGAGGTGGTGATCGGCACCGGCGAGACCGTCGAGGACGACCTCTACGCCTTCGCAGGAACGGTTTCCATCAACGGGACGGTGCACGGGGACCTAATCGCCTCCGGCCAGAACGTCAGCGTCGATGGCACGGTGACGGGCGACGTCCTTGCCGCCGCTCAGGTCATCTCGATCCGCGGGCAGGTCGAGGGCAGCATCCGTGCCGCGGGCGCGTCCATCTTCATTGATGGTCGCGTCGGCGGAGACATCTTCGGGGCGGGAAACGAGGTCACGGTCAGCGCGAAGGGCCAGATCGGTCGAGACGCTGTCGTCGCTGGGAGCACGGTGACGCTCGGAGGCCAGATCGGCCGGAACGTGCAAGCGGGGTCGCGCGCGGTGACGATCGACGGTCGCGTGGGCGGCAACATGACCGCGCAGGTCGAGTCCCTCAAGCTGACCGAGCACGCGTCGATCGACGGATCGTTGACCTACACGAGTCCCACCGAGGCGTCGGTCGCGAGTGGCGCGGTGGTGCGCGGGACGACCTCGAGGAGCACGCCGCCACAGGGCCCGGTCCCGGTGGCGCAGGGGCCCGCGGCGATCGCGATCGACTGGCTGCGGGGATTGGTCGGACTCCTTGTGCTGGGGCTCTTCATCGTGTTCTTCTTCCCGGCGTTCGCGCGCCGCTCCGGCGAGGCGCTCGTCCGCTCGCCGTTTCTGACACTCGCGATCGGAGCCCTGGTGCTCATCGGCTTGCCGATCCTTGCGGTGGTGTTCTTCGTCCTCGGCGCGATCGTCGGCGGCTGGTGGCTCGGTCTCGTCGCGCTCGCCTTCTATTTCGCCGCGATCGCTGTGAGCGTCCCGGTCGCGGCGCTTGGCCTGGGTGCGTCGATCATGCGCATCACGGGCAGGCCGTCCCATGTCGTGATCGCGCTTTTCGTGGGGCTGATCGTCTTGCTTCTCATCGGGCTCGTTCCGATCCTCGGAGGGCTCGTCATCTTCATCGCCTGCCTCCTCGGTCTCGGCGCGACCACGATGGCCGTCGCCGGCGGCCGGCACCCCGAGCCTGCTACGGCATAACGTCGGGAACCTCGCGCCGGCCGGGGTTGTATCGGTGGCAATGAAGGTACGGACCAGGCGCGTCCTCGTGCTGGCGTTCGCTTTCCTGCTCGCTGCGTGCAGCGAGCAGGCCGCGGAGCCGCGACCAAGCAGTGCGCCCGAGGTGCGACCGAGCCCGACGGCTACGCCGCGGCCGACAAATGCCGCGAACGACGTTATCTATCTGCGTTCGGTCGGATCCGGCGGCGTGACCAACATCCTGGCGATCGACGCGCGGACCGGAGAGACCCTGCGGACGCTCGCGGATGGTTCGCTTTCCTCTGATCGCACGACCCTCTACGCGCCCGAACAGATAAGCGGCGCAACAGAGACCCTGGTGCATGTCATCGACGTCGCCACATCGCGCGAGCTTCGCTCGTTCACGCTCGACGGCGCGTACCGCGCGATCTGGACCGACAGTGGCCTGACCGCGCTCTCGCGTGACGGCAGCCACCTCGCGCTCGCGAACTCGCCGGTCAAGATCGATGGCGACTGGCTGACGAAATTTGCCGTGGTCGATGCATCGACGGGCACGACGAACGCCGTGTTCGAGGTCAAAGGGCAGTCCACGTACGGCTTCGTCGCGTTCTCGCCGGACGGCCGGTCGCTCTACCTGAACCAATTCGGGGAGGGGGCAACAAAGCTGCGCGTGTTCGACGTCCCGTCAGCGACCCTCTTGCCCGCCGTCACCGCTGGGGGAGCGGGTCTCACGCAGAACGGCTTCCGTACGCCCGGCATCCTTTCACCGGATGGGCGCTGGATGTTCAGCCTCGACGCGGGAAGCGCGACGACCAACTGCACGTCGACCGATGGACCGCAGTGCATCGGAAATGGAATGCCGCCGTACGTCCTCGCACTCGACCTCGTCTCGCGACGCATGCTGACGCTTCCGCTGCCGGTTGAGCAGAGATCGGGGGACTTCGAGAAGTACCTGCTCTGGTCGATCGCCATAGCGCCGGATGGCGCCACGGCGTACGCGATCAATCCCGCGATCGGCGTGATCGATGAGATCGACGCGCGCCAACTGACGCTTCGTCGTGCCGTGAAGATCGCGTCCGGCCGGTCCGATCCGGGCGCGCTCGCCGCCCTCGGCCAGCTCTTCTTCCCTGTCGCGGAGGCAAAGCGCTACATCACCGGCGGGGCCGTCTTCTCTCTCGACGGGACGCGCATCTACGCAGCCGCGTACAACGGGATCACTGTCGTCGACGCCGCGACGCTCGGATCCAGGATTTGGCAGAAAGACAATCGCGAGTTCGACGCGCTCGCTCTCACGGCCGATGGGGAACGGCTCTACGCGGTCAGCAACGCGAGCGGCGTGATCTCCATCATCTCGACGCGCGACGGCACGCCGCTCGGCGAGCTCAAGATCCCCGCGTTCGGCCAGACGATCGTTCGCATCGACAGCGCGCGATAACCCGACCTCGGTAGGATGCCGTGGTGCCCCCCACGGCGCTGATCCCGATCCCCGCGCAGCTGACTTCCCGATCCGGTGCGTTTGTCCTCACCGCGGCCACGCAGCTGACCGCCCCGGACATCCTCCGATCCCAGGCCGAGCTCCTTCGCGACCAGCTCCGCCCCGCGACCGGACTGCCTCTAGCAATCGCCGCATCGGCGCGCGGCGCGTGCATCTCACTCGCGCTCGACGCGTCTCTCGCGCGACTCGGCGACGAGGGCTATCGCCTTGAGGTGACACCCGACGAAGTGAGCATCCACGCGTCGCGCGCCACGGGCATCATCCACGCCAGCCAAACGCTCCGACAGCTCCTGCCGACGGCGATCTTCCGGCGCGCACCTGTGAGCGGCGTCGCCTGGGCCATTCCGAGCGTCGAGATCGAAGATCGTCCCCGCTTTGCCTGGCGCGGCAGTCACCTCGACGTCGGTCGCCACTTCATGCCGAAGGAGTTCGTCCTAAAACACCTTGACCTCCTGGCGCTGCACAAGCTCAACGTCTTCCATTGGCACCTCACCGAGGACCAGGGTTGGCGTATCGAGATCAAGAAGTACCCGAGGCTCACCGAGGTGGGCGCCTGGCGCAAGGACTCGATGACGGCGCCGCGCACCAAGGACCCCACACTGCGCAAGTTCGCGGGCAAGCCCCACGGCGGCTTCTACACGCAGGACGACGTGCGCGAGGTGGTCCGCTACGCCGCGGAACGCGGCATCACGGTCCTTCCCGAGATCGAGATGCCGGGGCACGCGATGGCCGCGATCGCCGCGTATCCCGAGCTCGGCAACACCGGAAAGCCGATCGAGGTTCTGACCTACTGGGGCATCACCGATCACGTCCTGGGCGTCGGCGACAACGTGCTGCGCTTCTTCGAGGACGTCTTCGACGAGGTGCTCGAGCTCTTTCCGTCGAAGTTCATCCACGTCGGCGGCGACGAATGCCCGAAGGTCGAATGGCGGCAGACTCCCGCGGCGCAGGCGCGCATCAAGTCCGAAGGGCTCAAGGACGAGGACGAGCTCCAGAGCTGGTTCATCCGACATTTCGACTCATGGCTCGCGAGGCGCGGTCGCCGCCTCGTCGGATGGGACGAGATCCTCGAAGGCGGCCTCGCCCCGGGCGCCACGGTGATGAGCTGGCGCGGCGAGCAAGGCGGGATCGCCGCGGCCAAAGCCGGGCACGACGTGGTCATGGCGCCGCAGAAGCCGACATACCTGGATCACTCCCAGACTGAGCTCCCGACGGAGCCGGCGGGGATCGGCGGGCACAACTCGCTCGAGGACGTGTACGCGTACGAGCCCGTGCCGAAGGAATTGAACGGCGAAGGTGCCAGGCACGTGCTCGGTGCACAGGGACAGATCTGGACCGAGTACATGCCCGATCCCAAGCGCGTCGAGTACATGGCCTGGCCACGGCTCACGGCACTCGCGGAAGTGCTGTGGTCGCCGCCCGAGACCCGCGATTTCGCGAGCTTCAAGTCGCGTCTCGAGATGCATCTCGAACGCCTTGCGATCCTCGACGTGAACTATCGCGGGCGGTTCCGCCCGCCGGACTAGCGTCTGGCAGCCTGGCGATAGACTCCGCTGGCACGGGGGAGGTCCGCCATGTTTGGTCTCGCACGTATGTACTTCCGTCTTTCCGCGCTCGTTCTGGTGACGACGCTCGTTCTGTCCGCGTGCACCGGCGCGAGCCAGCCCGCAAGCTCGAGCGCGCCGTCGGCGCAGAGCGGACCGGTCGCGGGTGGGACGGTGACCATCCCGATCGGCGCCGACCCAACGCTGAACCCGTGGAGCCCGAATGCGTTCGTCGAATCGCTCTTCATCAACCGCGCGATCTTCGAGGGCATCACCAAGCCTGGGAAGGACCTCGCTCCGGCACCCGACCTCGCGGAGAGCTGGACGATCGCGCCCGACGGCCTCAGCTGGACGTTCAAGCTGCGTAGCGGCGTGAAGTGGAGCGACGGGCAGCCGTTCTCGGCCGACGACGTCGCCTTTACGTTCAACGACATCGTTCTCAAGCCGGACCTCGGCGCGCAGAACCGAGCGAGCTACGCCGCGGTGAAGACCGTGACCGTCGTCGACGCGAACACGGTCCGCTTCGATCTCTCGCGCAAGTTCGCCGCGCTCGCGTCATTCCTCGCGTACAACGCCGGCATCCTGCCGAAGCACGTGCTGTCGGCCGACCCGCTCAAGACGACGTCGTTCAACAAGGGCGTCCCCGTGAGCACGGGCCCGTTCAAGGTGGAGAAGTACACCTCGGGGCAGAGCGTGTCGCTCGTCCGCAACGAGAACTATTTCGGCCCCAAGGCGTATCTCGATAAGGTCGTGTTCACAGTCGTGCCCGACCCGAACACCCAGATCGCTCAGGCGCTCTCGGGCGATATCCAAATCATGATCCTCGACAACAAGGCGGCCGTTGACCGCGTGAAGACCGCGAGCGGCCTCGTCGTCGCCTCGCGTCCGCTCGTGCAGTACTACTGGCTCGCGTTGAACCAGACCGATGCGCGCTTCACCGACGTGCGCGTGCGGCAGGCGTTCGTCTCCGCGATCGATCGTCAGGCGATCATCAAGTCCGTCGAGCTTGGCTACGGCTCGATCGCGAACTCGCCGATCACTCCGGCGCTCGCCGCGTACTACGACCCATCGCTCGCGTCGAAGTATCCGTACGACATGCAGAAAGCGAAGGACCTGCTCGCGCAGGCGGGGTGGAAGCCCGGCGCTGACGGGGTGCTTCAAAAGGACGGCAAGCCGTTCCAGTTCACGATGGACGTCGGCCAGCGTGGTGTCCTCGAGCCCGTGAACGCGCTTATCCAGCAGGACCTCAAGAAGGTCGGAGTGATCGTCGATCTGAACACCATGGAGTGGAACGCCTACATCCAGAAGGATGTGGTCCGCCGCGAGTACACGGCGACGGTCAACTGGTGGACCTACCCAAGCGATCCGGACGTCTTCCCGTACTACCACTCAAGCGCGGCCGGCAAGGGCTTCA
>VBIL01000170.1:0-924 GCA_005879975.1 Chloroflexota bacterium | reverse complement strand
GCCGTATCTCTTCCTCTGGTACCCGCAGGAGATCGACGTGCTGAGCTCGTCGCTCAAGGGCGTGCCGGAGCTCGGACTGCGCGACGCGATGCACTACCTCGGCGAATGGTGGTTGGCCAAGAAGTAATTCGCTTTCTCGTCCAGCGACTCGCGTTGGGGGCGCTCGTGGTGCTATTCGCGAGCGCCCTCACGTTTTTCTTCATTAACCTCGCGCCGGGCGGCCCCGCGTCGATCATGCGATTCGACGTGACCGCGGAGCAGCGCGAGGCGCTCATCAAGGCGATGGGCCTCGACCGGCCCGTGCCGGAGCGCTACGTCGAGTGGCTGACGGCCGCGCTCCACGGCGATCTCGGGAGCTCGCTGCTCACGAACGAGCCCGTCGCGACGCGGATCGGCGACCGCCTGCCGAACACGCTCACGCTCGCGGGGTCGGCGCTGCTCATCGCCATCGTCGCGGGGATCCCCATGGGCGTCGTTCAGGCGCTGCGGCGCGGCAGGCTCGTGGACCACCTGCTGAGCCTCTTCAGCGCGATCGGGCTCGCGGTGCCGGTGTTCTGGCTGGGCATCGTCCTCATCCTGGTGTTCGCCGTTTCCCTGCGGCTCCTGCCCTCGGCCGGGGTCACCTCGGTCGCCTCCGACACGCTCGCCGATCGGCTCTCGCATCTCATCCTGCCGGCGTTCGCGCTGGCGACGACGATCCTGCCGACGGTCGTGCGCTTCATGCGCTCGGCGACGATCGAGGTCCTCGACGAGGACTACATCCGCACCGCCGCGTCGAAGGGCCTCGGGCCGCGGCTCATCGTCACCCGACACGCGCTGCGGAACGCGCTCATTCCGGTGGTCAGCGCCGTCGGCGCGCTCATTCCGCGGCTCCTCGGCGGCACCGTCGTGACCGAGGCCGTCTTCGGCTGGCCGGGGATGGGC
>VBIL01000169.1 GCA_005879975.1 Chloroflexota bacterium | reverse complement strand
CACGCTCGGCCGGGCTGTCGCGCGCGAAGGCGGCTCGGCAGCCGTGACGTCCGCGATCCTCGGCGCGTGGACCGGGTTCGTCGGCGCCTGGAGCGCGTGGGCGTTCCAGACCGGCAACCTGTTCGGGCTTTCGACGCCCGGCCTCGAGCGCGTCGGCGCGGGATTCGGCTTCGTCGGCGCGACGCTCGGTCTCGTGTACTGGCCGCTCGCCGGCGCCGTCATTTGCTTCGCCGCCGCGTTCCTGTCGCTAGGCCGTCGCTCGATCGATGTTGTCTAAAGTCGAGCGACGCGATTAGACGACGCGCCGCCTCTTGTGTGTGACGTAGTCGACGAGCACGTACTCGCCGAGGTGCTCCGGCTCGACGTAGAAGGCGCGGCCCGTGTTGATCTTTGACATCTGGTTCACGAAGTCCACCAGATAGTGGCCGCGCGCGAGCATGAACGTGTTGATCGTGATGCCCTCGCGCGTGCAGCGCACGACCTCGCGTAAAGTCTCCTCGAAGGTGCGCTTCGTCGGCGGATAGGAAAAGCGCGGGATCGGATTGCCCTGCTCGAAGTGCGCCGTCGGCTCGCCGTCGGTGATCAGGATGACCTGCTTGTTCTTTCCGCGCGAACGCGAGAGCAGTGTTCGGGCCGTTTCAAATGCGTGCTGCATGTTCGTGCCATACACGTATTCGTTCCAGGTGAGGCGCGGCAGGTCGGCCGGCTTGAGCTCCGCGGCGTACGCCGAGAAGCCGACGATGTAGAGGTCGTCCTTCGGGAAGGTGGATCGGATCAGCGAGTCGAGCGCGAGCGTCACCTTCTTTGCGGCGAGGAAGCACCCACGGAAAAGCATCGACCGGCTGACGTCGACGAGGATCGCCGTGGCCGACTGGGTCACGAGCTCGGTCCGGTACACGTCGAAGTCGTCCGCGGCGAGCTTGACCGGGACCGCGGCGCCGTCGCGCATGACCGCGTTGCGGACCGTGCCCGGAAGGTCGAGCAGGAACGGGTCCCCGAACTCGTATGTCTTGAGCTCGTCGGTCGGGTCCCCGCCGCGGCCGCGCGATTTCGCGCGGTGGCCGCCGAACGCGTCTTTCTTCAGGGTGGCGAAGATCTCCTCGAGCGAGCGCTGACCGATCTTGCGGATGCCACGCGGCGTGAGCTCGTAGCGGTCGCCGTCCTTGCGGATGAGGCCGGCCTCTTCGAGCAGCTGGGTCATCCTGCGTAGATCGTCCAGGGCCTGCTTCGCGGACGGACCGGCGAGCTGCTCGACCTGTTCGCGATCCAGCGCGGAGAGGTCCTCGGAGTTGCGGGCGCTCCGGACCACGTCCTCCATGTCGGAGAGCTGGTTCATCTCGTCCATGAGTCCGAGCGCCTCGGCGAGGGTGAGCGGCTCGTCCCCGGACATCGCGTGCTCGTAGCCCTCCATCGGCATGAGCTGTCCAAGCGTCTCCGCGAGCTCGTTCATGGCGGCCTGCAGACCGGGATCGTTGAATGCGGCCCCGAGGAGCTCCTCGAGCTGCGAGCGCATGTCCGCTGACATCGACTGCCAGAGCGACCGCATGGCCGCCATGCCCTGCGCGAGCTGACGGAGCAGATCGTCCCAGTCCTTGGCATTCCCGGCGAGCTCCGGGTACTGCCGCTGGAACGCTTCGAAGTCGGGCTCGCCGCCCTCCATGCGCTCCTTCAAAGCGCGGTTCAAGTCTCGGATCATCTGTCGCGTTCGCTCCAGCTGCTCAGGCGTCAGGTTCTGGAGCGAGTCACGCATGTTCTTGAAGTAAGAGCCGAGGACCTGCTGCTGCAGCTCCTTCAGGAGCTCCTGGTACATCTGGGCCGCTTTCGGCTCGACGAACTCGTAGTCCTTAAGCGCGCGCACGGCGCGGCCGAAATCATCCGGGAGCTGGTCCAGCTGTGCAATGCGCTCGGCGGCAAGCTTCTCCATTGCGGCCTTCAGCTGCTCGTTGGGCGCTGGCGCGTTGCGCCGTCTGTCGAGGCCCTCGCGCTCGAGCCGCTTCACTTCTTCAAGCTTCTCTTTGAGCTTGTCGAAGGTCTTGGAGAGATCGTGGCGCTGCGCGCGCCGCTGCTTGGCCATCCGCAGCCGCTCGAGGAAATCCTTCAGGCCCTCCATGCGACCGGGGATGCCCCAGCGCGCGAGCCGTGCCATCGCGTCCTCGAGATCGCCGCCCGAGAGAAGCTCGTCGGACATCGCGCCCAGCAGTTCGTCGGCCTCGAGCGCGTCGAGGCGCTGCGTTCCGTCCCACCGCGAATAGCGGACGTCACCGAATTGCCGGGCGAGTCCCGGCGGCTCGTTGCCGCTCGCCTCCTGCGGGTTCGGCTCGTTCACGCCCGGAAGGTGGAGCGCGTCTCGCCGCGTTCCTTGTTCAGCTTGCGATTGAGATGGAGGCCTTCGAGGACAAACTCCACCGCCGCCGCGATCGCGGCGGGATTGCCGGTCGCACCGAGCTTTGCAACGGCGCCTTTCATCCCGGGGATCTGAAGCGCCTGCTTCACATACTCCTGGCTGCCGAGCGTGGATGAGACGTGCATCGTCGCGCCACGCTGGAACGCCGCGAGGAGCGAGTCGAACTCGACCAGTGAGAACGTTCGATTGAAGACGTTGAGCACCGCGCGCTGGACGAGCCGATCGATGACGCGCTCCTCGGAGATCTCTCCGACCGACTCGAGCTCTATCTTCCCGGCGGTCGACGCGACCACCGCGGGCAGATCGCTGATGCGCGGGACGACGCTGGTCTCGCCTGTTCGCAGCGCGCGCTTCAGCGCCGCGGAGACGAGGTTCTCGTAGTTCGCGACCGTGACGCGGACCGAGACGCCTGAACGCTGCGAGATGTCGGACGAGCGGCGCGCGAGCTGAGAGATCTCGGCGAGGACCTCTTTCATGTAGCCGGGCACGACGGTCGTGATGCCCTCGTCGACGAACGCCAGCCGCTCCTGCTCGGTGATCGCGACCTCGGTAGCGATCTCACGGGGATAGTGGGTGCGGATCTGCGAGCCGAACCGGTCCTTCAGCGGCGTGATGATGCGGCCGCGATTGGTGTAGTCCTCCGGGTTCGCCGACGCTACCACGAAGAGATCTAGCGGGAGCCGCACCTTGTATCCGCGGATCTGAACGTCGCGCTCCTCCATGACATTCAGCAACCCGACCTGGACACGCTCGGCGAGATCGGGGAGCTCGTTCAGGGTGAAGATGCCCCGGTGCGTGCGCGGCACGAGTCCGTAGTGGATGGTCAGCTCGTCGGATAGGTAGCGGCCCTCGGCCACCTTGATCGGGTCGACCTCCCCGATGAGGTCGGCGATCGAGATGTCCGGGGTCGCGAGCTTCTCGCTGTAACGCTGATCCGGTGTGAGCCAAACGAGCTCGACCGAGTCGCCATCGTTCGCGATGCGGTACTTGCACGCGGCGCAGATCGGCGCGAAGGGCTCGTCGTTGATCTCGCATCCCGCGATGGCCGGGACCGCCTTGTCAAGGAGCTCGATGAGCTTGCGCGCGATCCGCGTCTTCGCCTGGCCGCGCTCACCGAGCAGGATGATGTCCTGCCCGGAAAGGATGGCGTTCTCGATCTGCGGAATGACCGTCGTCTCGTAACCGACGATCCCTTCGAAGATCGGGGTCTTGGCTGCGAGCGCGGAGATGAGGTTTCCGCGGAGCTCCTGCTTCACGGTCTTCGGCCGGTAGCTGGTCTCGCGGAGGGCGCCGATGGTCGTCGCTTGCGTCATACGGTCGGATCTCCTCGCATCTCTCGAGTCGGGTCTCGCTCTCCACGGTACTCGGCGAGGGCCGCACGCACGTCGGGGATCGTGCGCCGCCGTCGCCGAACGAGGTCTTCGAGCAACGCCTCGCGCCGCCCGAGTTCCGCCTCCGCGTTTTGCCCGCAGCGCGCTCGCAGTAGCTCGAGCTCGGCGTCCTGGACGTGCTTGTGCTCGTCGCGTTGTTCGTCGTGTTCGACGAGGGAGACCATGCGCACTCCGGAGCCGTCTCGCGGGGTCAGCCGGTGGAGCGAGACGACCCGACGGGCGTACTGGCCGCGCGCCGTTGCGTACACGCGCATGACCATCAGCAGGTCGACGCGGGCCAGGTCCGGCGGAGCGACACCGAGCTCGCCCGTGAGCTGACTGACCGCTTCCGCGGCGCTGTCCGCATGCAAAGTAGAGCCGAGCGCGTAGCCCTTCCGCAAGGTCTCGAAGACGCGCACCGCCTTCGGTCCCCAGAGATAGACCGGCAGGTGCGAGGAGAGCTCGTTCCCCAGGAGGATCGTCTCCTGCGGCCTGGTCTGCTCCAGGTAATCGAACGTCTCGACCCAGCCGCGCAAGAAAACCCGGCGGACTCGGTTCGGGAGGAAGTCGAGAAAGGCCGTGAGCGTCGTCGTCTTCCCCGAATGCGGCTGCTCCGCGGCGATGAGGAGCGAGCCATGCGTCTCGAGGACCATTCCGCATAGCGCGGCGGTCCGAGCGTCCATGTTGCGCGCTTCAAGGAGCTCGGTGACCGACATCGGGATCGGCGGTTCCCAGTTCCAGCCCCACCACCCGACGGGAACGTCGTAGTCGCGCGGCGATAACGGCTGCTCGACAAGGGTCTGACGTCGATACTGCAACGCTTCGGCTCCTCGGCCGAGCCTAGCACGCTATTGTCGTCGCTTCGGTGACGGAAGAAGAGCGGAACATCGACGATCCCGCACGTCTCGCGGACGAAGCGCGCGAGAATGCGCAGAAGGCCGCGACCGAGCTTCGCGCGCAGCGCGTTCCGATCGAGACCGAGCCACCGACGGTCTTCAAAGCGGATTGAGATTGAACGAGCGACGAGCGGCTTTGCCGTGAGGAGCGGTCGCTACGCGCCCAGGGGCCCCTACCCCTGCACAAGCCTTGAGCGCGTGAGCTCGCGCGTGCGTATCTCGATCTCCTGAAAGAGCTCGGACCGAAGTACAACGCGGTCGCGGCGCTCTTGCCGGAACGTGCGCTCGACGAGGCGCGGCGAGCCGATCGCGCGCTCGCGAAGAAGGACGGTGGCCCCTTGACCGGCGTGCCGTACGGTGCCAAGGACCTGCTCGCAGCGCGCGGCGCTCCGACGACCTGGGGTGCGCCGCCCTACCGCGATCAGATCTTCGGAGAGGACGCGACCGTCGTGGCCAAGCTGAAGCGAAGCGGCGCGGTCCTCGCCGCGAAGCTCGCCATGGTCGAACTCGCCGGCGGTGGCGGGTACCGCTATCCGAGTGCGTCGCTCCAGGGGCCGGGCCGCAATCCGTGGAACACCGAGCGGTGGTCGGGTGGGTCATCGAGCGGATCGGGCGCGGCTGTCGGCGCGGGGCTCGTGCCTTTCGCGATCGGCTCAGAAACAGCCGGATCGATCGGCACCCCGTCGGCGTACTGCGGGGTCACCGGTCTCCGGCCGACATACGGAGTCGTTTCGCGGAAGGGTGCGATGGCGCTCTCGTGGACCCTCGACAAGCTCGGTCCAATGGCGCGCACGGCGGATGATTGCGCGACGGTCCTCGAAGCCATCGCCGGCGCGGACACGGGCGACCCGACCGCAAGCGGCAAGCGTTTCCGGCCGCTCTCCGGGCGCGCGGCGACAAGCGCGGCAAAGCGCGCGCGGATCGCGTTCGCCGAGGAAGACGTCTCCGAGCACGCCTCACCAGAGGCCAAGCGCGCGCTCGAGAAGGGGGTCGCCGAGTTCAAGCGCATCGCTCCGAGCTTCGTACGCGCCACCCTACCGGCGATGCCGTTCGGGCCGATGGTGCAGACCGTCTACAGCGCGGAAGGCGCGGAGATCTTCGCCGAGCTCATCGAGGGCAAGCGGTTCGAGCAGCTGGTCGACGCGCGCCAGAAGGCGGGCCTCCGGGCGGCTCTTGAGATCAAGGCCCGGGATTACTTGCACGCGATGCGCCTACGTACGCGGCTTCAAGACGCGCTCGCGGCGATGTTCCGCGACGTCGACGTGATCCTCTCGGTCGGGCGCGCGATGACCGCGACACCGATCACGCAGCCACTGGACAATCCGGCGTCCCCGGGTGGCCCGAAGCCACCGCCGGACAAGCGCAACCTCTCGGGGCCGGGCTCGGGGAACATGGGTCTCATCGCCGCCGGCAATCTCGCCGGGCTCCCCGCGATCTTCTTTCCGTGCGGCTTCGCGACAGATGGCTTGCCGGTGGGCTTACAGGTCGTCGGCCCGCCGTTCAGCGAGCCCCTGCTCGTCGCGCTCGCATCTGCGTACCAGCGTGAGACGGACCATCACCTGAAGCGCCCGCGCGATTAGACGCGAGGCGTTCGCGAACCTCACGGGTAATCGCGTCCACGGGCTCGCAACGCCAGTACCCAAGCGAGGGCGATAAGGAGCGAGACGAGCGGGATCACCAGCGCGACGAATACTGTGAACATCATCAGCACCGCGTCGGCGTAGGGGCCCGCCGGTGGGATCGTGATGAGATAGCCGAACCCGAGCCAGATGACGACCCCGATCCAGATGAGCGTCTGGCGGCGGAGGTCGGTGAGATCGTCAGGACGCCCCGGCTTCATCCCGGTCGCCGTCAGACCGCCGCGGCGCTGCCGGCGAGATCCCTCGCCGTCTCGCCGAGCGCGGCGATCTGTTCGCGCTCGGCCCCGTACGGTTGGAATCTCACGTTCACATGGCCGATGCCCATCGACGCGTACGCCCGCAGCTTCTCGGCAGCCGCCTCGGGCGTGCCGAAGATCAGCTCGGGGTGTGAGGCGAGGAACCCCGCGCGGTCGGTCTTCGCGCGTGCCGCGAGCTGGTCGAGCAGGGCGTTGGAGCGCTCAGCCGTGGTGGCCACGCACGCGTCGAGAAACGCGCTGCGGAGCAGAGTTTTCGGATCGCGGTTCACCGAGCGACACGCATCGTCAAGCTCGCGAAGGCGCTCGGGCAGCTCGGCCAGCGCGGACGCGCTCGCCGTGATGTTGAACGCGTCGCCGTATTTCGCTGCGATGCGCATGACGCGCGGCTTGGAGCCACCGATCCAGACCGGCAATGGCCGCTGGACCGGCTTGGGCGAGCAGAGCGCGTCATCGATCCGGTAGTGCTTGCCGTGATAGGTCGCACGGTCTTCGCGCCACATGCGCGTGCAGATCTCGATGGTCTCGATCAGCTGGGTCACCCGCGTCGGTGCGTCCGGGAACTCGTACCCGTAGGCGCGGTACTCGACCTCCTTCCAGCCTGCGCCAAGCCCGACGTCGAGCCGCCCGCGGCTCATCACGTCCACTCCCGCCGCGATCTTCGCGAGAAGCGCTGGATTCCGGTATGACTGCGAAGTGACCATCGGCCCGATCCGAATCCGGTCGGTGCGCATGGCGAGTGCCGCGAGGAGCGTCCAAGCCTCGAGGCAGTCGGTGTTCACTGCGTCCTTGCCAAGAAAGAAATGGTCGGAGACCCAGAGGCGCGTGAAGCCAGCGGCCTCCGCATCGCTCGCGATGGCGAGGATGTCCTCGAACTTGTAGCCGAACTGCGGCTCGATCTGAACGCCGAGATCCACCGCCCCCGACTCTAAACGGCTGGGCGGGTCAGCGCTCCATGGGTACGTCGTCTTCGGCTGTGAGGCGGAACATCATGTGCCTGCCGGTCACGGTCAGTGTGGCAAGCATGAATGCGGCGAACAGTGCGATCCCCGCGTTCGCCAACGGCCCGAGCCCCAGCACGAAAGCGTTGAACGAGGCGATGATCGCGAACCAAATAGCGAACGCGAAGAGCGTCTCGCGCACTTGGAACGTGATCGGACGCCGGGGCTCGCGCCGGATAACGCGCCGTTCAGGTGGCAGCGCGGCCTCGGATTCGCGGCGACGCCGGCGATCAGCGCGCATGACACGCGCGACGTAGGCGACGGAAACGACGAGAACGATCAGCTCGCCCACGATGTTCGCAAGATGCCCCACGGCGATCGATAGCGGAATGAGGAGAAACGCGAGCACCGCGAGGACCGTCGCTCCGGTCGCGAGCAGGATCGTGATCCCGCGGTTCACGCGCTTCGCATCGCGCGCTCAAGGACCTCGACCACGTGGAGCACGGGGATGCTCTTGCCGCGCGCGCGCAGGCCCGCCGCGAGCTGGAGCATGCATCCCGGGTTCGCGGTGACGACGGCATCCGGTCTGGTCGCGAGGATCGCGTCGATCTTCTCCTCGAGGAGACGGTCCGCGTAATCCGGCTGCGCGAGGTTGTAGTAGCCGGCGCTTCCGCAGCACACGTCGGCGTCGGCCATCTCGATGAGCTCGAGGCCATGGACGCGGCCGAGCAGGGCGCGCGGCTCGGCTCGGATTCCCTGCGCATGCGCGAGGTGGCACGGGTCCTGGTAGGTAACGCGCATCGCCAGCTCTCCGAACGTCGCGCCGTCGGCGGCGACCGCAAGGTACTCGTTGATATCCCGCACACGCGAGGCGACCGCCGCTGCGCGCTGGGCCCACTCTGGATCGCCTTCGAGGAGGTGCGCGTAGCTCTTCAAAAAAGCGCCGCAGCCCGCGGCATTGGCGAGGATCGCCTCGGCTCCGGAGCGCTCGAAGGCCGCGACGTTGCGCTTCGCGAGCCGGACCGCCTCCGCGTTGTCGCCGGCGTGCGCGTGCAGCGCGCCGCAGCAGCCCTGGTCCGCCACTTCAACGACCCGCGTCGCTAGCCGCGCCAGCACCCGCGCGGTCGCCGTGTGAACGTCGCCGTAGGACACGCGCATGACGCAGCCCAGGAGCAAGGCCACCGACGCGCGGGGCGCTTCCACCGCGACCGGCTGGTACGCGGGCCGCCCCGGCGGCGGTGCGAGCGCGTCGAGCCGTCGGAGTCGGGGCGGGAGGATCCGCCGGGCACCGGCCCGCAGCCCGGTGCGGTCCGCGAGCGCGAGAAGCGCGGCGAGCGCGCCCAGAACGCGCGGTCGCGAGACGCTCCAGAGCGCTAGCCTGCCGAGCGGCGGCGTTCCGCGCGCACGCGCGATGTCGGCGCGCGCCTCCTCGATGAGCTCGCCATACGGCACGCCCGATGGGCAGACGGCTTCGCACGCGCGACACGCGAGGCAACGGTCGAGGTGCAGCACGGCGGCGTCGCTCTCTCGCGGATCGATGCGCGCCGACGCGATCGCGCTCATGAGATGCAGCCGACCGCGGGGCGATTCGGTCTCGAGGCGGGTGATCCGATAGGTGGGACAGGCCTCGAGGCAGAGCCCGCAGTGGATGCACTGGTTGAGCCCCTCGGTGTCCAGGAGCGGCGACCTCACGCCGGCATCCGGCCTGGCGCGAGGACGCCTCGCGGGTCGAAGCGTTCCTTGAGCGCCCGCGCGATCGGGAGCGGCACGCGTGATTTACCCCAGGCGCCGCCGGCCTCGCGCTTGTAGTCGCGACCGGCACGCTCGAGGACGGCGTAACCATCGAGGGCCTCGAGCGAGTCACGGACGCGGCGGAACGTCGGCCGGTCGATGGTGCGCAACAGGTAGGCCGCGCCGTTCGCCGGGTAGACGACGGCGCTATACCCCGCGAACTCGAGCGGGGGCCTCGCGCCGGGCGACCAGGCGACCCGCGCGGTCCACTTTGAGTCGAGTGGAAGCGCGGCCACGCGCTCCCAGACCTCGTTGCCGACGTCGCGGCACGTCACGATCTCGCGAAGCGCGCGGCCGAGCCGCCTGACCGCGGCGACTGGTCCCGCGATCCGGACAAGGAGCAGCGCGTCGCCGCGAGCCCCGAGGCTCTGCGCGGCGTCTCCGGCGACGATCGCGAGCGCATCGATCGGCAGGCCGCCAGCATGGATTTCCGCGGCCTTTGCGAGAGCGGTCGCGATATCGAGCTCGATGGCCAGAGTCACGGTGCGTTCCGGGACCGCCGTGAGCTTCAAGGTCAGCTCCACGATGGCTGCGAGCGTTCCGAACGTCCCGCTCCAGAGGCGAGTGAGGTCGTAGCCGGTGACGTTCTTCACGACCTTGCCGCCCGACCTCACCGCGGTCCCGTCGCCCAGCACGACGCGCGCGCCTATCACCCAGTCCCGCGGATGAAAGTAGCGGAGCCGCGAGGGCCCACCGGCCGCGCTCGCGAGCGTCCCGCCCACGGTGGCGCGGTCGTGCATTCCCGCCTCGACCGGCCAGCGTTGCTTGCGGAGGGCAAGGGCATCGGCAAGGGGATCTCCGATACCGAGGCGGGTACGACCGCCCGCCACGACGATGGCCTCGCTTCGTTCGTTCGCGCCGCGGATGACCTCGACGACCTCACTCTCGCTGTGGACGCTCACCACGTCGCGCGGCTCGAGGCCATCGATCGCGTGGCTCGCGGCGGCAACGGCTAGACCCACATGCCCTCCGCGAGCACGCGCTTGGTGCGCTCGGTGGGGATGTCCGCGCACGCCTCGCCTCCGGGAAAGATCTTTCCCGGATTCATTGTCCCGTCAGGATCGAAGGAGTCACGCGCGCGGCGCATCGCGTCGAGGTCCTCCGCGGTAAAGACCCAGGGCATGAAATGATTCTTCTCGAGCCCGATGCCGTGCTCGCCGGTGAGCGCGCCGCCCGCGTCGATCGCGACCTTGAGGATCTCCGCGCTCGCTTCCATCACGCGGTCGATCGGCTCGGTGCGCGCGTCGAAGAGCAGCACCGGGTGCAGGTTTCCATCGCCGATATGGAACATGTTCGCGATCACGTAGCCGTACCGCTCGGCGATGGCGTTGACCTGCTTCAACACCTCGGGCATCCGCGTGCGGGGCACGACAGCGTCGTGCAGGTAGTTATTCGGTTTGATGCGCGCGAGCGCGGCATACCCGAGCTTGCGCGCCTTCCACAGCAGCTCGCGCTCCGCGGCCGATGCGGCCGAGCGGACGTCGGTGGCGCCATTCTTCCTCAGCAGTCGCTCGATCGATGCCGCCCAGTCCTCGGTCTCCTCGTGCAGACCTTCGATCTCCACGAGGAGCAGCGAGCCGGCGTCCGGAGGGAGGTGAACGTCGAACGCCGCATTGAGCGTTCCGATCGTCACGTTATCGAGCATCTCCATCGCGGCGGGCACGACGCCGCCCGCGATGATCGCGCTCGCAGCCCGCGCTCCGCGGTCGATGTCGGGAAAGATCGCGACGAACGTCCGTATGTCCTCGGGAAGGGGAAGCAGCCGAAGCCAGATCTTCGTGATGATCCCGAGAGTGCCCTCGCTGCCGACGATCAGCGGCACGCAGTCGTACCCGGGAAGATCGGCGGCCGTCCCGCCGAATCGCGCGATCTCGCCGTTCGGCAGGACCATCTCGATCCCGAGCACGTGGTTGACCATCGAGCCATAGCGCAGGGCGTGCGGACCGCCCGCGTTGGTCCCGACGTTCCCTCCGATAGTGGAGATGCGCTGACTCGCGGGATCGGGAGCGAAGAAGAGTCCCACCTCCCGCGCGGCGGCGCTGACCGCGACGTTCGGAACGCCGGGCTCCACGACCGCCATCCGCGCGGCCGCGTCGATCGCGACGATGCGACGAAGGCGCGCCGTCGAGACGACGATCGCTCCCGCGCAGGCGATCGTTCCTCCGGAGAGCCCCGTCCCTGCCCCGCGTGGCACGATCGCCGTGCCCGCGTCATGAGCCGCCTTCACCACTGCGGCGACCTCCGCCGTGCTGCCCGGGACGGCGACCGCGCTCGGAGGATGGCGATCGAAGCCGGCGTCGTATTCCCAGACCAGGAGATCCTCGGCTCGCCAGAAGACGTTGTCGTCGCCGCAGATCTCCTGGAGCTGTCGCACCAAGGTGCTCGCTCGCGGGGGAACCGCCGCCGACAAGTGCTTAGGCCGCCTCGCCCTTTCGCTCGGCGCGCTCAATCGCACGCTCAATCGACGCGAAGTCCGCATCGGCGAGCTCGTGGATGTTGCCCTGGAACGCGAGGCTCCGGTGTTGTGCCGGCCACCGCTTGACGAACGCAAGCGTGTCGAGCAAGGACGCGGCGGGAACGGCGCCGTTCGGATCGAGCGCGTGGTCCTTCGTGATCTTGAATCGCCAGGGATACGTGTCGCCCGTTTTCTCGGAAACCCAGATCGGCTCCATCCCCTCGAAGTACGGCGATGTGATCGTCCCCGTCGCCGCGAATGATCGAAGACCCGTGAGGTACCAGCAGATCCGATCGCCCGGCGTCATCCGTTCGGCTTTGCGGCGGTGGCGGCTCTTGATGCCCTGAATGGTGAAACGGAGCTTCCGCGTGCGCTCGTAGTTATCGGGGCTCGTCACGATCATCCAGTTCGTCACTTAAGCGTGCTCCTGCTCGATCTCGCGGCTACGCCGCGGAGACACGCTCAAGGCTGGAGGATTCACTCGTCGCGGCAGAGCCGCTCCTCGTTCAGGCATGCTCTTCGATCCACACCGCGCCGTCCTCGGCATGCTCTTTCTTCCAGATCGGCACGATGGTCTTGAGCTCGTCGATCGCCGTGCGCGCCGCGGCGAAAGCCGCGTCGCGATGCGGAGCCGCGGCTGCCACCACGACCGCGATGTCGCCGACAACGAGGTCGCCGACGCGGTGAT
>VBIL01000158.1 GCA_005879975.1 Chloroflexota bacterium | reverse complement strand
GACGAGGAATGTTTTGCCGGGATCGAACTCGCTTGGCTTGACCTGATTGAACCCGGTATCCGCGAATGCCACGCTCGTCCCGAAGATCAAGATCGCGAGTGATGCGAAGAGCGTTCGAAGTCTCATACCCACTCCCCTTGCGATTTCCTATTTAGTCGCGGGACTCATACCTCCTTTCACCGGCTGGGCGCGCGTGTCATAGGCGGTAAAGAAGAACCTGTCAAATAAAGTTGGCCCGCAAGTGAATAGGCTGTTCGCACGCGACCCGACCGCGCGCATGATCTCTGCCTCAGCGAAGCGCCCCGCGACAGAGCTGGTTGATGCAGAGGACCTGCACCATCAGATAGACCACGCCGAAGTAGAGCGCGTACAGCAGCCAGACCCCCGCGGCGACAAGTGTCGCCCAGACCAGCCAATGCGTGGCCCGGCCAGCGCGTCGATCGTCACGCAATTGCAGCCCGGCTACAGCCACAGCGGCTAGGTCGACGATCGAGACCGTCGCCGCGATCGGCAGGATCGTGATGATCCGCCCGTAGCCCCCAAGGACCGCCGCGAGCGCTTGGGGCACCAGACTCGCGGCGAATCCGAACCAAAGCTCGTATGGCGCTCCCGCGAGCCCGGCCTGCGGGGGTCCGTCTTGCCGATCCACCGACCGAATGATGCGCGGGTGGGAACCGGTCCAGGCCAGGCGCTGTAGAGAGGGCAGTTCGAGCAACCGGAGGTGCCCCATGGGGCGCATCGTCCTCGTCTTCGCTTTGGCGATCCTCGGGCTTGCGCCGCTCGCCGGCTCCGCCGCCGCCGGCTGTCTGGTCTGCTTCGACCAGGTCACTCTGCAGACGCCGGATCGGCTCGCGTGGTCGAGCGGAAGCCCGTCACCGTCGTCGTTTCCACGCACGGTGCCGCTGAAGGCGCGCAGCTGCCCGCGAACGGAGTGGTCGTTGTCATGCGAACGGACGGCGACCGCACGAAGTGCCTCGAGGTGCCGCTGCGACTCGTGAGCAGCGACGGCGACCGCGGGCTCTACGCCGGGATCTTCTATCCGTTCCGCGCCGCGGCCTACGACGGCAAGCTCAGCTTCGGCGACGAGGTCTACGACATCAACTTCGACGTGAAGCGGCTCGTCGCGAGCTCGCCGGTCGCGCCGGTCGCGAGTCTTCCCGTCGGAACCACCGAAGAGCCCGACGCCTTCACGCTGCCGACGGACGTTGGCCCGGTCGCACTCCTCGGGCTGGCGGTCGCGTTCTGGTCGGTGATCGGGCTCGTCATGCTGCGGCGACGTTCGCCGCGGGCCGCGATCGCCTGATGCGGCTCGTCCTCGCGCTGGTCGTCGCGATCGCGGCGTGCGGAGGAGAAGCGGCGCGTAGCTCGCCCACCGCGAGCCCCGCGCCGCAGGCGACCTCGAGCGCCATACCGTCGATCGACGTCTCGGACATGATGGGCGCGTTCCCGCCAACGACCTACTTCGTCGTGCGACCCGGGAACGTGACCGCCCTCGCGCTCTTGAATCACGCGACCAAATACACGATCCCGACCGAGGCCGGAGAGGCGCAGGTCGCGACGGCCACCGAGGCGGGGCGCGTCTACGTGCTGGATCAGACCCGTGAGGGCGCACGCCTGCGCTGGTTCGAGATCGCGAGCGGTGCGGAGCGCCGGTCGCAGCTCGTCGCGGGTGCGAATCTCGTCGCTACGGGCTCGGGACATGGAACGCTCGCATTCGACTCGTCAAACGGCGAGGTCTTCGCGCTCTTGCGACAAGGCTCGAGCATGGCGATCGAGGAGTTCGAGGGATTCACCCTCAGCCCGGTGAAGCGTCGCAGCGGCGACCTGCGCTGCGGGGAGCGGATCCTCGCGAGCGCCGGCCGGGTCGTCTTGGCCTGCCTTGGCGAAGGCGGCGTCGTCCTGGACACGGCGGCTGGCGGCGGCAAGTTCAGCGCTCAGGCGCCGCTCGTTTCGATCGCCATGTCCGCGAACGGCACGCTCATGGCCGGCAGCGCGGACGGCCGTCTCTTCCGCCTCGCGCCTGGTGCGACTGCGCTGGAGACGATCGAGATCCTGCGCGGCGAGGGCGTACGGCTCATCGCGGATGGGATCGCCGCGCAGGCGGACTGTTGCTTCGTGATCGCGGCCGTCGACCGCGTCGCCAATCCCCAGATCACGATCCTCCGGGGCGGACTCACCCTCGTGCGCTTCCCTGAATCGTCCGCGCCGAGCGGCGGGATCCTCGTTCAACCGCCGTTCGCCTACTACGCGGTGGGCAAGGAAGCGCGCCACATCGATCTCCAGCAAGGATTCGCCGAGGTGATGGCCGGGTTTTCCGAGGGCGTGCTGCCGGGCGCAGTCGCCGATCGCTAGCGCATCGCCTCGAGCAGCGGGGTGATGTCACGATGGAAGACGTCCTGTTCGACGAGCGGCTTCTCTCCGAGCGCCGGGATGCGCTGGAAGACGGCGTCCTCGTACGTCGGGAGCTCGACCTCGTAGTAGACGCCGATCGGGATCGGATCCGCTTCGTAGCTTCGCGCGACCGCGGCCGCCTTTTTCGCGATCATCTCCTGCTCGTTGCTCGGGTCTTGCACCTTCCCGTCGTAGCCCTTCTCCTCGAGCTTGTAGAGCCGCGAGCGCTTCTCGGGAAGATCCGCCCCCTCGTACCACTCCTTGGTGTAGAGGTCGTTGTAGGTGGGGCACGTCTGCAGAACGTCGACGAGCGCCGAGCCCCGATGCTTGATCGCGCGCCCGATGATCGAGGCCAGGTACTTCGGCTCGAGCGCGTACGCGCGCGCGATGAACGTCCTTCGTCAGGCCATACACGTTGTTGTTGTGGACGATGTACGCGAAGTCCGCGTTGCGACGACCCGCGCCGACGAAGTACCCCGCGCCGATGCCGTAGCCGTCGCCGTCCCCGCCGAGCGCGAGCACCGTGAGGTCGGTGTTCGCGAGACGGCCGCCGGTCGCGACGGTGAGCACGCGGCCATGCAACGTGTGGAAGCCATACCCGTTGATGTAGTGCGGCGTCTTTCCGCTGCATCCGATGCCGCTGTACACGGCGAGCTTGTCGGGCTCGATCTGCAGCTGCTGGAGCGCCATCTGGATGCCGGTCAGGATGCCGAAGTCGCCGCAGTTGTGAAGGGCGCCCTGCTGAGTGACGTAGGAGTGGACGTGTTCCACTTCGAGGTTGTGAACGTAGCCGTTGTAGCGGATGAGCTCGTTAGCCTCGACAGCGCAGAGCACGAAGGTCGATGCCACGACGGAGTCGGCCATGACGACTCGCCTGCTTTGGCCACGCGGACCGTCGATCGCGGTGACGAGAGGCTGCGGGTCCTTCTCGAACTCGACCACGGGCACCCCGAGTGGCTTCATGACCTGATCCCCGGCGACCAGGTCGGCCGCGACGACCCATTCGAATCGGATCGTCTCGGCAAGAGGGTCAATGCGCGCAACGTAGACCGGATGATCCGCGGTCAGAGTGACCGCGCCTCGGCCCGACACCGCGACCCGATGCAGCGTGCCGGGATGCCAATGCGACATCACCTCAGTGACTCGGTGGAAAGCGCCGTCGTGGCCGAGGACCTCATCGCCGACGCGGATCTCACTGATCGGGCGTTCTCCGTCGCGCGTCACGATCGGTGTCGCAGGCGCGACACATCCCGGACACCAGTCATTGTGCAGATCGCTCTTGTAGTCCTTGAGGGTGAGCGGCTTCGCGGGAGCGTTAATGGACATGAGTCACCACCGGCTCTGCCTTGGCGCCCTCGTAGACCTTCGCGAGGGCGTTTACGACCTCGTCCTCGCTGAACGGACGGCCGTCGAACTTGTTGATGCGCTGATCGATCATCACGCCGGTCTGCTCCTGCACGAGCTGCGCGAGCTGACCGCTGTAGTTCTCCTCTATCGACACGATGCGCTTGGCGGAGCGGAGGATCGCGCCGACGGCCTCAGCGGGGAACGGCCGCATGAGCCGGCACTGCAGGAAGTTGATCTTCTTCCCCTGCGCCTCGAGGACCTTGAGCGCGTCCAGGATCGTGCCCTTCGTCGAGCCCCAGGCGAGGACTGTCAGGTCCGCGTCCTTCGACCCGTGCAGGAAGTACTGCTGCTCCGGCGGCATCGCCTTCTGGAGCAGCTTCAGCTTGTTCATGCGCTTGTTCATCATCGCGACGCGCATCTCCACGCCCTCGGTGATGTGCCCATCCGGGTCGTGCTCGTCGCTGGTGATCCAGTGGCGGCCGCCCGCGACACCGGGACGCGACCGTGGGGAGATCCCGTCCTTTGCGAACGCGTAACGGAGATACTCCTTCACGCTCGCGAGATCCATCTTTCCGTTGCCGTTCCCGTTATGTCCGGCCTGGCTGCCCGAGTCGTTCGGCCCCTTCGCGTCCACAGGAGTCCACTCGGACCCGGTGAAGACCGCGCCTCGGTCGATCTGGTCCCACTTCAGCTCGAGCTTGTCGATCGTCGTGTAGACCGACGCGAGCTTCTTGTCGGACAGCACGATGACTGGCATCTGGTAGCGCTCGGCCCAGTTGAAGGCTGAGAACGTGTCCTGGTAGCACTCGCGGAGATCGCCGGGGGCGATGACGACGTGCGGGAAGTCGCCCTGCGCCGGGTGCAGCGCGAACTGCAGATCGCCTTGCTCCTGCCGCGTCGGCATGCCGGTCGAGGGGCCGCCGCGCTGGTACATGACGAGCACCGGCCCGGGGCATTCGGTGATCGACGCGAACCCAATGCCCTCGACCATCAGCGCGAACCCTGGACCGCTCGTGGCCGTCGATGCGCGCACGCCCATGTGCGCGGCGCCGACCGCCATATTGATGGAGCTGATCTCGTCTTCGCACTGGACCACGAGCAGGTTGTAGTCGCGCTGCTGCCGCTCGAGGTACACGCTCTCGTCGGTAGCCGGGGAGATGGGGTAGTACGTCTGGAACGCGCAGCCCGCCTTGAGCTTCGCGATCGCGTGGATCTCGTAGCCCTTCGCGAGGAGGCGCGCCTTCGGTTCGCGGCCCGGCTTCAGCGTGTAGGGGAACTCCTTCGCGTTCTCGTGCTGTTTCACGTGCTCGAACGCAAGCTTCGCGGCCCGCACGTTCAGCTCGCCGACCTCGGAGCGCTTCCCCTTGAATTGCGAGCGGATGACTTCTGCGACGAGATCGAACGGGTAATCGCAGAGCGCGAGCGACGCGCCAAGGCCGACCGTGTTCTTCATGACCTCGTAGCGCCGCGCCTGCTCGCCCTTGCCGACCTCTTCGAGCGCCTTCTTGATGATCTCCATGAAAGGCACCGCGTAGAAGCGCAGGTCCGGACGCTTGGCGGTCGCCGGGTCGAAGCCGATCTCCGCGTCGTAGATGACGCCGCCGCCCTCGTTGATCTCACCGAGGTGGCCATAGTGCGTGGCCCAGCGACGGTGGTCGCCGTCTCCGGTGAGGGTCTCCTGATCCAGCGCGACAAGGATGTCGGCCTTGTCCTTGTAAGAACGAACGTCCTCGTCGTCCACGCGGACGCGATAGAAGGAGTGCTTCCCCATGATGTTCGAGTGGTATTCGATGTTCGCGTAGACACGCAGGCCCGCTCGCGAGCAGGCCTTGGCGAACACCTCGGCGGATGCGTTGATCCCGCTTCCCTGGGGGCCGCCGATCATCCAGGTGAGCCGGTTCTTCTGCACTTCGGAACTCTTATTGTACGGACTGACTGTGACGTCTCGGCGCGAGCGTGACACGCTAGGCGAGACCCTGGTCCCCGCCGACGCGCTGTGGGGAGCCCAAACCCAGCGAGCGATCGAGAACTACCCCATCAGCGGGTATCGCGCATTTCCGGCGTTCATCCGAGCGTTCGTTCGCATCAAGCGCGCGGCTGCGCTCGCGAACGCGGAGTCGGGACGACTCGATCCGAGATTGAAAGATGCCATCGTCGCAGCATGCGATGAGGTCCTCGCCGGTAAGCACATCGACCAGTTCGTCGTCGACGTCTTTCATTCGGGCGCCGGCGTCTCATTCCACATGAACGTCAATGAGGTGCTCGCCAACCGCGCGAACCAGATCCTCGGCGGCGGTCTCGGCACATATGAGCACGTGAACCCGAACGACCACGTGAACATGAGCCAATCCACGAACGACACCACGCCGACCGCCATGCGCCTCGCGGCGCTCGAGCTGACGAAGACGCTCTGCGGACATCTCGACAGGCTCGCGGAATCCATCGACCAGAAGGCCACCAGGTATGCCAACTCCGTGAAGCCGGGGCGCACGCATCTGCAGGATGCGGTGCCGATCACCTTCGGGCAGGAGTTCTCCGGCTGGGCCGAGCGCGTCCGCGGCGCCTCGGCTCGGTTACATGGCGGGCGCCTCGAGTTGTGCGACCTCGGGATCGGCGGCACAGCCGCGGGGACCGGGCTCAACGCGGATCCCAAGTTCCGCGAACGGGTCTGCGCGTTGCTCGCGGACTGGTACGGCGAGCCGCTCAAGCCGGCGAAGAACCTCTTCGCGGCGATGCAGTCGATGGCGCCGTTCGTCCGCATCTCGAGCGGCATGCGCACCGCGGCGATCGAGCTGTCGAGCATCTGCAATGACATCCGGCTGCTCGTTTCAGGCCCCCGCACCGGATTCGGCGAGATCTCCATCCCCGCGGTGCAGCCCGGATCGTCGATCATGCCGGGCAAGGTGAACCCGGCGATCCCCGAGATGGTGAATCAGGTCTGCTTTCAGGTGATCGGCAACGACACCGCCGTCGCGTGGGGCGCGCAGGCGGGCCAGCTCGAGCTCAACGTGATGATGCCTGGGATCAACTACGCGGTGTGTTTTTCCGCAACGATCCTCGCGAACGCGGTGCGCGTCCTTCGCGAGAAGACCATCGACGGGCTTCGCGTCGATGATGATCGCGCCAAGGAGCTCATGGACATGAGTCCTTCGCTCATCGTGACCGCGCTCTCGCCGCACATCGGTTACGCGAAGGCTGCGGATCTGGTGAAGCGTGCGCTCGCGGAGCGTCGCTCGCTGATGGACGTCGCTCTAGAAGAGAGGGTGATGAGCGAGGCCGACCTGCACCGGGTCCTCGATCCGCTCCCGATGACCAAGGGCGGCGTGCAGGCATGAGCCCCTCCTAGTCATCGCACATGCAAGCGGCGGAGCTTCTCCTCATTCTCCTCATCGTCGTCGCGCTACTGGTGACGCTGTCACGGCGACTTCGGATCCCGTATCCGGTCCTGCTGCTCGTCGGCGGCCTCGCTCTCGGATCCATCCCTGCGTTCCCGCGCTTCGAGCTGGCGCCGGACGCGGTGCTCGTGCTGGTGCTGCCACCGATCGTGTACGTCGCAGCCTTCCAGACGCCGATCCGGAGTTTCAAGGCGGCTATTGGCAACATCTCGTCGCTCGCCGTCGGCCTGGTGATCGCGAGCACCGCGGCGGTCGCGGCCGTGGCGCTTGCGGTCGTTCCGGCGATGACCCTGCCGATCGCGGTCGCGCTCGGGGCGATCGTGTCGCCGCCCGACGAAGTCGCCGCTACAGCCGTCATGGAGCGCCTTGCGGTCCCGCGCCGGATCATCAGCCTTCTCGAGGGTGAGAGCCTGGTCAATGACGCGACGGCGCTCACGATCTATCGCGTCGCGCTCGTGGCTGCGCTCGCCGCGACACCGCTCTTCACGCTCTCCCTGGTCGGGAATTTCGTCGTGGTCGGCATCGGGGGGATCCTGGTCGGCCTCGCGGTCGGGTGGGTCGTCGCCCGGATCCGTGAACGCCTCGAGGACGTGCCGGTGGAGATCACCGTGTCCCTCCTGACGCCGTACGCCGCATACCTTCCGGCCGAACTGCTCGGCGCCTCCGGAGTCCTCGCTGCGGTTGCCGCTGGCTTGTATCTGGGTCGGCGGTCGTCGAAGATCATGGGCTCCGACGCGCGCCTCACCGGTCGCTCGGTGTGGGAGATGTTGGTCTTCCTCCTGAACGGCGTCGTCTTCATCGTCATCGGCGCATGGCCGCCTGGCAGCGGCTCGTCTCGCGCGAACCGCAGCCGCTCCGCCCTGCCGAAGTCGTCCTGCTGTCGTGGGCCGGGATGCGTGGCGTCGTCTCGCTGGCCGCTGCGCTCGCGGTCCCGCTCGCGCTCCCGGGCGGAACGCCCTTCCCGGCGCGGGATGCGCTCATCGTGATCACCTTCACCGTCATCCTGATCACGCTCGTCGGCAACGGGCTGACGCTTCCGCTCCTCATTAAGGCATTGCATCTGGGGGGCGACGAGGACGAACGACATGAGGAGTCGCATGCGCGGCAGGACCTCATCGAGGAGGCGCTGCGGCGGATCGATGTGCTGCAGGAGCAGTGGCCTGATCATCGTCCGCTCATCGATCAGCTCCGAGAGGCGTACCGTCATCGTGCCGAACACGAGGAGCAGCTGCACGAGGCTCCGGGGAACGAAGCGGAGCAAGAGCTCGTGGAGCATCGGCAGATCCGCAGCGCCGTGATCGACGCGCAGCGAGACAAACTCATCGAGATGCGCGATCGCGGCGCGATCGACGACGACGTGCTGCGCAGCATCGAGCGCGAACTCGACCTTGAAGAGGTTCGGATGGAGGCGTGACGTTGGCTGCGACCTCTGAGACGACCGCCGAGGTAACCGACCTCGTCCAGCGGCTGATCCGCAATGCCTGCGTCAACGACGGCACCCCCGCGTCCGGCAAGGAGGTCAGGAGCGTCGATCTCCTCGAGAGCTATCTCCACGCGCCGGGCGCCGAAATGAAGCGACATGAACCGGTCCCCGGTCGCGCGAGCCTCGTGCTGCGCATCGAAGGGAGCGACCCGAAGGCGCGGTCGCTCCATTTGATGGGGCACACCGACGTCGTACCGGTCACGCCTTCTGGCTGGCGGCACGACCCCTTCGGCGGCGAGCTGATTGACGGCGAGGTCTGGGGGCGCGGCGCGGTCGACATGCTCGACGTCACGGCGTCGATGGCGGTTGCCGTCCGGCGGCTGCTCGCTAGCGGATTCAAGCCGAAGGGCACGCTGATCTACTCGGCCGTGGCGGACGAGGAGGCACTGGGCACCTACGGCGCGCAGTGGCTCACCGAGAACGCGTGGGACGACGTCAAGGCCGATTTCCTGTTGACCGAGTTCGGGGGTGCGCGCTTCCCGCTCGGTGGCGGCGGACCGAAGCTCCCGATCATGACCGCCGAGAAGGGCTCGCAGTGGACTCGCCTGCGCGTGCGTGGAACACCCGGTCACGGATCGATGCCTTACAAGTCGGACAACGCCCTGGTGAAGGCGGCGGAGGTGATCTCACGTATCGGGCGCTACCGCGCGCCGCTCCGATTGCACGAGCTCTGGCGGCGATTCATCGAGGGCCTGGACCTGCCGACGGCCCAGCGGCTCGCGCTGACGACGGCCGCGACCTTCGACGTTGCGCTCGACCGCGCACCGGAGGGGACCGCGCCGATGCTCTACGCGGCCACGCGCACAACGTTCTCGCCGAACATGGCGCGTGCCGGGGTGAAGCTCAACGTGATCCCGGACAGCGCCGAGATCGACATCGATATCCGAACGGTCGCGGGCGACGACGGCCCGAGGGTGCGTGACATGCTCCGCGAGGCGATCGGCGATCTGTGGGCGGAGGTCGAGATACTCGAGGAGGGTGCGAACCCGGCCAGCGAGTCTCCGTTGCGGTCGCCGCTGTGGGACACGCTAACGAGCGTGACGCAGAAGCTGTTGCCCGGGTCGGAGACCATCCCGTTCCTGATCGTCGGCGCGACCGACGCGCGCTACTTCCGGCGAAAAGGCGTGACTGCATACGGCTACGGCCTTTTGAGCGAGAAGATCTCGTTCCGGGACTTCGCGAAGATGTTCCACGGAAATAACGAGCGGATCGACCAGGAGTCCCTTCGCCTTACGACGGAGCTGTGGGAGCAGACTGCACGAGAGTTCCTGAGTTGATGCAGCGGCAGGCGGTGTTCGTGCCTGAGATCGGCTTCCGGCCGCAGGGCACCCGGGAGCTCAAAGCGGAGGCCAAGACGGAAGAGGGCACGACCACGCTCCGCGTGCGCGCCGTCGCGGCTTCGCCTGATCAGACCGAGGTCATCGTCGAGTGGCGGATGGCGGGCGCGACGTGCACGCCAGAGCACCGTTACCTCTCTTGGAGGGAAACGCCCAAGCCCGAGACCGCGGCGCTCATCGCCGACTCGGTCACATTGAAGGCGCAGCGCGTCTTGCGTCAGGCGTATTCCGCCAGCTCGAGCCGCCTAGAGGCGATGCATACGATCACCTTCGGCGCGGTCGCGGCCGATCGTGCGGAGCTGCGGCTCACCGAGGGCGGACACGAGTTTCGCGTGCCGTTCACGCTCGCATCGGCCGCGGTCGCCGCGCGCCCACTCAATGTCGAAGCGGAGCGCGACGGGGTGACCGTGCGCGCGACGGCGGTCGCGCGGCACGAGGGCCATCTCGTCGTTGCTCTCGAGGTCCAAGCTCCGCACCAGGTCCGGCAGGTCGCGGCGCCTCTCCCCACGCAGGTTCGGTTCACAGACCTCGAAGAGCAGACGTTCCGCGAACGCGCTAACGAGTTTCGACGCGTCTTTGGCCATTCCACAGAGCCGATCACGCTCAGCACCGACAAGGGCGACGTCGGGGAGATTGGGCGTGTCGGCCGGATCGAGCCGCAGCCGGAAGTCGGTCCGCCGTTCCTCCGTCGCCTTGCAGTCGTATTCCCGGCGTCGGCCGCTGCGAAGACCGCGACCGCGATCGTTCCGTTCGTGGAGCTGAACGATCCGGATGGCTGGGCCACGGCCGATCTCCGCGAAGTCCCTCAGGACGTCGAGCTTGGAAAACACCGCTTCCGGATCCTGGATACGAGCCGTCAAGGCGATGAGCAGCGAGTCGTTCTCGAGATCCCGCGTTCAGAGGCGTCGCCGCGCTTCTCGCAGCCTCGCTTCATAAGCAGCCCTGGCGGCGAGAGCTACATCGCCAGCGGTGTCGAAAACGAGCCGCAGCGGCGCTCGATGACAGTCAAGGCCAGCGATCCGCCGATCGTCACCTTCCGCGGTGCCGTCCTGCGTATCGACGGACCCTGGCGGCTCGAGCTCCCGATGTGATCGGGGGCGCGAGGTTCAGCGGCGATCCGCAAATACAGCTATCGCCTCTGGCGCCGCTGGGACGCAATCTGATAGTCCGCGGCTGCATTGGCTTCGGGCACTCACGGGGGTTTCGGCGGCGTCGAGGTCGTCATTCTTTTCGGCTACCGCACGCTGTCCGCTCAGCGCGGCCAGATGGCCGCGAGCGCGCCGAGCACGTTCCCACCGACGGCCTTGCCGATGTCCTCGTCGGTGTATCCGTGGCCCACGAGCCAACGGATGATGTTCGGGAAGGACTCGCCGGGATTCTCGATGCCGTCGACGTACTCGACCTCTTGGATGGTGCGGCCGCCGCGGCTCGCGGCGAGCGAGAACTGCGCCGCAAAAAAGCGATGCAGCCCAACATGGTCGCCAAAGAACGTGTCCGGCCCGAACGCGACATGGTCGATCCCGACCAGACGCGCGACGTACTCAAAGTGCTCCATCACCGACTCGAGCGAGTGGAGCGGGTGCTTCTCGGTGAGCGTCGTATGCGCCGCCGCGGAGATCCCGATGACGCCGCCCCGCTCAGCACAGGCCCTCAGGATCTCGTCCGGCTTCATACGCTTCGTGTTCCAGAGAGCGCGTGCGCCGGCATGCGTTACGAACACCGGACGCTCGCTTTGCTCGATGGTGTCGAGGGACGTCAGGTCCCCGGCGTGCGAGACGTCGATCGCTATGCCCAGGCGGTTCATTCGGCGTACCGCGAGCCTGCCGAAGTCCGTGAGCCCGGCGTCGCGCCCCTCGCGCAGACCCGACCCCAGGCCGTTCGCCTCGCTGTAGGCGATACCGACGGAACGTACGCCGAGCCCGTAGAGGACGTCGAGGCGGTCGAGCTCGTTCTCGATCGGCGTCGCGGTCTCTAGGCACGGCACGAGCGCGATCCGGCCGCTCGCCTTCGCCGCCCTGATGTCCTCGACCGAGGCAGCCTGCACGACGATCGAGGAGTGGGCGACGTCGGACATGCGCATCCCGAGGTCGTAGACGACGTCATCCCACTTCCAGCCGGCCCGCGAGGTGATCGTCGCTGTCCCGCCCATGAGCGCGTCGAAGACGCAGTCCAGTCCAGAAACGCTGAGTCCCTCGTAGCCGGTCCACTCGCGGCCCTGGCGTCGGTACTCGGTCATCTCGGAGACCTTCGCCGGTGCGACCGTGGCGTGGTCGTGCAGGGAAACGACGGTGTTCGCCTCGAGCAACCGCTGGACGCGCGCCTCCTGGTCGGCGGAGACCGCGACGCGGCGCGACGGGACGCGTCCGAGCTCCCGTGCGAGCTCGAAGGGCCGGTAGTCGACCCCAGCTTCGAGGTACTGAAAAGAGCGGTAGCCGTCGTAGCGCTCGCGCTTCACCGACGCCATCTCAGGGAGTTCGCATACTACCGAGCGGATGTCGGGGGATCTCGAGGGTCGCGTCGCCATCGTCACCGGCGGCGCTGGGCGTCTCGGTCGTGCGATCTCGACGGAGCTCGCGCGCGCGGGAGCGGC
>VBIL01000157.1:10870-18681 GCA_005879975.1 Chloroflexota bacterium | reverse complement strand
CGTCCCAGACCTCTGTCCTAGGTAGGCGTTTCAGCGTGCAGGTGAAACTGGCCCCGGTTGCTTGGACGGCGGAAAACCGCAAGCGGCGCGCTCGTTGCGGCGCCGAGAGGTCGGCGGGTCCGGCGACTCAATCTGTCGTTATTCATTCCTCAATCGGGCGTCCATAGGTTGGCGCCGCTTGCGGAATTTGGGTGTGACAACGGGGGGCATGCAATGAAACGAAAAATCACAAGCATCATCGTCGGACTGTTTCTTTTGATCATGGCCGCGGTTCCAGCCGCGGCAAACGCAGCCTTACCGGACCGATCCGAGAAGGATCTGTCGAGCCTTCCGGCAATCGAGGCTTACCTCGCCTCGATCGGCGTCGGTATGGAGTCGGTCGTCGTACAGCAGGGACCGTTGAACTACGCCGGACCGTTATGTCCGGGTGACGGATGGAACTGCACCGCAGCGAATGCAGTCGTGCAGATAAGCACGGCGACATCCGGCGCGAACATCTTCGACTGCTTGCCAGCGGTGAACGCCACGTTCCCCGCGCTGAACGAATGCCTCATCGTCCAGTCGAGCGTCCTGAGCATCGCGGACCCGGCGCCGACGAACTACGCGACCTGCGGGCCGGACATGACCGACTCGGGGAAGAGTAAGAGCAAGTGCACCTTCCGTCAGACGAGCAAGAAAGGGAACAACTACGCCGAAGCGCGTGCGCGAACGACGCAGCGCGGAGGAGGACCGGCGGACACGACGCAGTCGGCAACGCAGGACGCCAACATCACGCAGATGAGCACCACCGGAAGCAACACCGCGAAGATCACCGAAACGATTGAACAAACGCTCAATACCGGCAGGCCCGACGACCCAACCCAGACACAAAATGCCCACCAGACCGCGACCGTCTATCAACAGTCGGATAGCGGCAACAATTGGTCTTACGTCCAGCAGACGCAGTTCCAGGTGGAGAACGCTGCCAGCGACATGGCCATCACGCAGGACCAGAACACTGACAGCACGTCCGGACGGAATCAGGTGGCGACGGTCACCCAAATTACGGCGGACCCGGGCGCGAACACTTCGAGCCTTGGCCATCTGATCACACAGCGCCAAAGCGCAGACTGCCCCGCATGCCCTGTCAAGCAGAGTCAAGGCTCAGGCTTGGGCGGTCAGAGCGGCAAAGTTACCCAGACGGACGGAACCGTAACCCAAACGACCGATGCCACCCAGAACGAGGACCAGCTGCAAGACGCGGACACCACCGGCACATGGATGCGGAGCCAATTGGGTCCGCAGGATTGCTGCGGGGATCAGTTTGGCGGCACCAAGTTCAACCACAACATCGTCAAGCAGGTGTCGAAGGAAGTGAACGGCGGTCTCCCAGGATCCACCATTTCCGATCAGAGTGGCATGTGCACGGAGAACGTCATGTTCGCTCAGTGCGAGGTACATGAGTCCATCATTCAGAACGGGACGCCGCATCAGAACGATTGCCCTTCACCCATGAACCCCTCCGAGGGGTCCTGCACCATCTCTCAGTTCTGCACCGGACCCACCTGTGGAGAAGCGCTCGCGCCACTGGACGCACTGGTTGCGATGCTCCACACGTCGCTGCTCGATGGCTTCACGGCACGCGGTCTCGCGTTACAGAACCCTTCGCTCGTAGTGGTGCGTAGCGGCGGGGTTACTTAGCTAGTAGTCGTAGCGGCGAAGGGGCCCGACGGACCGGGCCCCTTCGCCAGCTCAGCCATCTCCCGGTCGATCTGATCCACGACGCCGCGCGCTTCCATACGGGCGAACGTCTCTCGCGCGCGCACCAGCTCCTCGCGGGCACGGGCCGGATCGCCGAAGGCGCGAAGTCCCCACGCGAGCGCGATCCGCGCCTCGCCGAGATCGACAGCGAGCTGCTGGTCCTCAAGTGAACGCACGGCATCGTTGAAGCGCTCGATCGCGACCGGCTCGCCGCGCGCGGTCTTCACGATGGCATCCGCTAACAGCATCGCCGGACGCGCGTAGCCATCGCCCTCCGGCGCGCTCGCCGCGGCGAGGCCCGCGAATTCGACCGCCTCGCTCACCCGGCTCTGCCGCACAAGCGACTCGGCTAGGCGGCGGTACGTCTCGGGCACGATCCAGCCGCCGATCTGGAGCGCGAGGGGCAACGCCACGCGCAGCCGCTCCTCAGCGAGCCGAGGATCGCCGCGAGCGGTCGCGTATGTCGCCGAATTCTCCGCGGTAGTACTTCACGAAGCCAAGAAGGGAGTCGGCGCGCGCCTTCGCCCGGAAGCTTCCCGCCTCGGCGGCAAGCTTCGAGCACTCGGTGAGCTCCCACTCCGCTCCGGCGAGCCTGCCGACGTTGAAGAGGAGCGTTCCGAGGCGCATGTGTCCTTCCATGAGCAGAGAGCGATCGCCGAGTGTTTCGACGGTGGGGAAGACGCGCCGCAGATCATTGATTGCGACATCGGCGGCGCTATCGAAATGCGCCCGGAATGCCGAGTGTTCGAACACCTGCTGCACCAGAAGCCGCGGGGCGTCAATCGCGCGCACGATGGTCTCGGCCTCCTCCAGCCGCCTGCGTGCATCCGCGGGTCGTCCCTGCTTCCCGTCGATATTCGCGAGGGCGATGAGCGCCTCGCAGCGAAGATCGGGCCGCTCGAGTACGAGCGCTCGCCGCTCGATCTCGACGAGCTCCGTGGTCGCCTGGCCGAGCTCGCCAAGGGCCTTCAGGACCAGGCCTCGACGCAGCCGCAGCCCGAGGCGCTGCTCGTTGTCGGTCGCGCCGAGCACATCGAGCGCTCTCGTGTAGAACCGTGCGGCCTCGCGGAAGCCTTCGAGGCGCTCCGCTCTCTCGCCCGCGCGCGCGAGCGCCTGCGTGGCGGCGGCCACCGGGGCGACGACCGTCGTCCGCCCCACCTCGCGCACGAGCCGGCACGCCTGCTCGAGGTGATACGCAACGATCTCCACGTACTGATCTTCCGCGCCCGGGAGAGCGGAGATCCACTCCGCGATGCGGGAGTGGAGCGCGGCGCGTCGCGCCTTCGGCAGCTCACCGTACGCGACGTCCCTGATCAGGATGTGCTTGAACGCGTATTCGTCCTCGCTCTCGATGCTCGACGTGGCGGCAGCCTGGATCAGGTCGCGGCGCTCGAGCGTCTCGAGGTCCTGGTCGAGGCCGTCGCGCGACTCATTCAGATGCGCCACCGCTCCCGACCAAAACACTCCGCCGACGACGGCGGCGTGCTGCGCGGCCTTCTTCTCGCGGGGCGGGAGCTGGTCGACGCGCGCTTCGATCAGCGATTGGAGGCTGCTTGGAACGGGAAGCGATTCGACGCGTTCGAGGAGCTTGCCGCCGCCGACGTCGGAGATCCCGGCCGCAGCGAGCATGCCGACCGTCTCTTCAAGGAAGAGCGGGTTGCCGCCCGCGTTGCGCAGCAGGCGCTCGACCGCGCCGGCAGGCAGCTCTGGCGCGCCCAGGAGTCCCGACAGAAGGGTCTCGCTCTGCGCTGCCGTGAGGGCCGAGAGCGCGAGGGTGCGGCGCTCGCCTTCGCTGTCGGCGACGAACTCGGGCCTTGTCTCCACGAGCTCCGGGCGGCTGGAGCCGACGACGAGGATGGATCCGTCCGCCCCGTCGGCGATGTAGCGGATGAGCTCGAGGAGCGTGGGCTCGGCCCAATGCAGGTCCTCGAACACGAGGGCGATCGGCCCGCGCCGCGCCATGAGCTCGAACACACGTCTGATCGCCCAGTGCAGCTCGGTCCGACTGATGCGCGCGCGTGAGTCGCCGCCCGTCCCCGTCGTGGACGACCCGATGAGCGTCCCGAGGGCCACCGTCAGGGTTCGCGCCTCGGCCGCGTCGCTTCCGCCCAGCGACTCGACGAGTGAGGAGAGCTTCGCGGACATCGTCGAGTCCTCGTCGCTGTGCATGACACCGGCGGCGTCCCTGAGCATCTCGTCGACGGCCCAGTACGTGATGCCGTCGCCATAGGAGAGACAGCGTCCCCAGAACACGGCGGTTGCGCCGAGCTCGGCCGTGAACTCTCTGAGCAGCCGGCTTTTGCCGATCCCGGGCGGCCCGAGCAGCGTGAGGAGCGCCGGCCGACGCGAGGAGCGGACCTTCTCCCAGCGTTCGCGCAGCACGGCCATCTCGGGCTCTCGGCCAACGAGCGGCGCGCGTGAGGTCTCGCGCCGCGATCTCACGTACCGCGTCGCGACCGCCTTCCACGCAGCGACGGGCAGCGCCTTTCCCTTGACCTGTTGCGGATCGAGCGCCTCGTAGTCGATCGCGTGTGCGGTCGCGCGGTACGTCGCCTCGCCCACGACGATGCCGTCGGGCGGCGCCGCCGTCTGCAGGCGTGCGGCGGTGTTGATGACGTCACCTGCAACCATGGCCTCGCCCTCGCTCGGCCGCGCCTCCAGGACGACGAGCGCTTCGCCGGTGTTGACCCCGATACGGACCCGCAGTCCGAGATCTGGGTCTGCCGCGTTCATGGCCGCCACGGCTGCCTGGATCGCGAAGGCCGCTCGGACCGCGCGCTCGGCATCATCTTCATGCGCCACGGGTGCGCCGAAGATGGCCATGACGGCGTCGCCAATGAATTTCTCGACCGTACCGCCGAAGCGCTCGAGCTCCCCGCGGAGCTGCGCGTAGTAGGGGTCGAGCATGCCGCGCACGGCCTCCGGATCGAGCTGCTCCGCCTTCGTGGTGAAGCCGACCAAGTCGGCGAAGAGGATGGTGATGACCTTCCGTTCCTCGCCCCGAGGAGCGGCGGACGCGAGAGGCGTTCCGCAGGAAAGGCAGAAGCGCGCCTGCTCCGGATTCGTCTGACCGCATGCCGTGCAGGTTTTCACCTCCAGAGTCTAGAAGCGGTCACCAACGAACCGCTCGGTGCGCCGAGCAGGCGAGCGGCTGTCTGCGACGTGGATCCGAAAACTCAGGTGGCTTTGTGACCGCGCCCGATCAGGAGCAAGTGATGGGCTTCGCGTAACACATTGGTAACGTGCGCACGGTCAAGGGTCTGCGCTCGACCGCAACGTACGCACCCCGAACACGCACTCAGCCGGTCGCGGGGTGGACTCGCTTGAGGATCCAGTCGACGAGCGTCGGTGGTGCCTTCGGTGCGCTCGGCGGCGTGTCAAGCAGTCCGTGGCCCGCACCCGGGAAGGTCACGGTCGTGATGTCCTTACTTTCGCTCTTCAGCCGATCGAGGAGCGCGATGCTCTCGTTCACCGGCACGCGGTCATCCTCAGTACCGAACATCCAGAGACTTGGCACGGCCGTCTGTTTCAAGTAGGGCAGCGGATCGAAGCCCGATGGGCCGGCGGCGGCGAGGCGTCGCGAGATCTCGTCCTTCGAGAGGCGACCTTCGTCGCCGCGCGCGAGCCGCTCGTATAAGTTGGTCAGGCGCTCGGTCAACGGTGTCGCGCTCGCAAGCGCGATGAACGCGACCTTGCCGGAAGCAGCCGCGGCCTTCGGCGCGATCCAGCCAGCTTGACTCGCGCCGATGAGGCCGATTTCATCGCGTCGCAGGTCGGAGCGAGTGGCGAGCGCGGCCACCGCGCCGGCAACGTCGGCCGCAAGAAGGTTGAAATGCCCGCTGTCCCCGGCGCAGCACGTCCCCTGCGACTCGCCGACGCCGCGCTTGTCGTAGCTGAAGACGGCAACGCCTGACTCGACGAGCGGCATCAGAACGCCACCGAAGCCGAGGCGGGTCTCTGGACCAGCGCCGTGGACCCAGACCACCGCGGGATGCGGGCCGGGACCGTCCGGCAAATAGAGCGTGCCGCGCTGAACCGCGCCCTCGCACGCGTATTCGATAGCGATCTCTTGATGTCCCGCGACCGAGATGGGTGGGCCGAACGTCGTCGGCGGAGCCGGGCATGCGGCGGTCGGCGGATCGGCGAGGATGTCGAGGACCAACATGACTCCGACGACGACCGCCCCAAGTGCCACCAAGACCAGGAGTCCGACCGCGAGCCGGCGCGCTACCCTTCCCGCCCTCATGACTGTGGAAGCATCCTACCGGCGTAGCGTCTAAATTCGCTTAGCTGGACCTAGGGGAGGGCGCCTCACTGACGCACACCATCACGCTCATTCCGGGCGACGGCACGGGCCCCGAAATCGTCGAGGCTACGCGCCGGGCGATCGAAGCTACCGGGGTCAAGATCCAATGGGACATCCATGAGATCGGCATGACCGCGATGGCCAAGCACGGCACGCCGTTCCCCAAGGATGCCCTCGAGTCGATACGTCGCAACCGCGCGCGAATCTCCGGCCGGCGAAGACGTACCCCGGCGTGCCCGCGCCGCGGGGAGACATCGACCTGGTCGTGGTGCGCGAAAACATCGAGGACCTCTACGCCGGGATCGAGTTCGACGTCGACTCGCCCGAGGAGCGCGAGGTCCAGGAGACCATCGAGCGGCTCGGGAAGACGAAGATCCGCGAGCATTCCGCGCTCGCAATCAAGGCGATCAGCGTCTTCGGCTCGCGGCGGATTGTGAAGTTCGCCTTCGACTACGCGCGCGCGAACCACCGCACGAAGGTCACCGCCGTGCACAAGGCAAACATCATGAAGTTCGCCGACGGCCTCTTCCTCCGCGTCGCGGGCGAGGTCGCGAAGGACTACCCCGAGATCGCCTTCGAGGACCGCATCGTCGACAACATGTGTATGCAGCTCGTCGTGAAGCCCGACCTCTACGACGTGCTCGTGCTGCCAAACCTATACGGTGACATCGTGAGCGACCTCGTCGCGGGGCTCGCCGGCGGGTTGGGCGTTGCGCCCGGCGCGAACATCGGCGAGAACGGCGTCGCGATGTTCGAGGCGATCCACGGCAGCGCGCCGAAGTACGCCGGGCAGAACAAGGTGAACCCGATGGCATTGATGCTCGCCGGGGTCCTGATGCTGCGGCACCTCGGCGAGCGCGAGGGCGGCGATCGCCTCGAGCGGGCGATCGCGTCTGTCGTGGCCGAGGGCAAGGAAGTCACCTACGACCTCAAGCCAAACCGCGACGACCCGACGGCGGTGGGGACGAGGGAGTTCGCGGACGCGGTGATCAGGAGGATGCGGAACTGATGTCAACAGTCGATCCGAATAACCCCAAGCGCTTTCTCTTCTCGACCGGCACACGCTACGAGTTCCGGTTCGGCTATTCGCGCGCTGTCCGCCACGGAAGCGTCGTCCGCATCGCGGGGACCGCCGGCCTCGGTGACGATGACAAGGTCGTCTCTGACGATGTTGTCGAGCAGATGCGCGCGGCCGTGACGAGGATGAAGCAGGCGCTCGAGGATCTGGGCTGCTCGCTCGGTGATGTGATCATGACCCGCGTGTACGTGAAGCGGGTGGAGGATATCGAGAACGTCGAGGTGATCCACGGCGACGTCTTTCGCGACATCCGACCAGCGACGACGATCGTCCAGGTCGGCAATTTCGTCGATCCGCACATCCTCGTGGAGATCGAGGCCGAGGCTGTGTACGGCGGAGCCGACTCGAAGGCGTGAAACAGGTGAGGGTCGTCGTCACCGGCGCGACCGGGCAGGTCGCCTACGCGCTTCTGCCGCGCATCGCCGCGGGTGAGATGTTCGGCCCCGACACCGAGATCGACCTGCGCCTGTCTGACATCCCTCAAATGATCGACAAAGCCAAGGGCGTGCTCATGGAGCTCGAGGACTGCGCGTTCCCGTTGCTCTCGAGTCTCAGTGCGAGCGCCGACCGCGCGGAGACCCACAACCGCGCGGACTGGGTGCTGCTCGTCGGCTCCGTGCCCCGCGGACCAGGCATGGAACGGGGCGATCTCATCCGGAAGAACGGGCCGATCTTCGTCGAGGAGGG
>VBIL01000157.1:0-10817 GCA_005879975.1 Chloroflexota bacterium | reverse complement strand
CTGCTGGCCGCGAAGGCTGGCGCCCGCGTGAACGACGTGAGGAAGCTCGCGATCTGGGGAAACCACTCGGGGACGCTCTATCCCGACTTCACGAACGCCGAGGTGAACGGGAAGGCCGCGGACCAGGTCGTCGACCGTAGGTGGCTCGAGACGGAGTTCATCCCGCAGGTTCAGCAGCGCGGCGCGGCGGTGATCGCGGCGCGCGGCGCGTCGAGCGCGTTCTCAGCCGCGCAGGCGCTCATCGATCACGTGCGCTCGCTCATCACTCCGACGCCGACGGGCGACTGCTTCAGCGCCGCGGTCGTGAGCGACGGCAGCTACGGCGTGCCGAAGGGCCTCGTGTCATCGTTCCCGCTCCATTCCCGGGGCGACGGCGGCTGGCAGATCGTCCCGAACGTGCCGCTCGACGACTTCGCAACGGCCAAGATCGCCGCGACCATCGCAGAGCTCGAGAAGGAACGCGATCTCGTAAAGGATTTGCTTACCACCTAGCGAAGGGTGTCCTCTCCCCGAGGGTGCGAGCAAGCCATGAGTCGTCTTGGCATTGAGATTGCCCGCTCGTTGCCCAGGTCTACGGTTCAGATGTCGGGGTGGTAAGAGATGGTGGGGCGCTTCGATAAACGTACCCGGTTAACGAAGCGAGTCGCGTTACTGGTCCTCGTCGTCGTCGCCATGCTCCTCGCCGCGTGCCGACCCGCCGCCCCCAAGGCCGCCGCTTCACGCACAGCCGCGGCCGCAACACCGGCATCGAACGTGGCCGTGGCGGCCTCAACGGCTTCGCCGCAGGCTTCGGTCGCGATCTCGGCGGCGTCGCCTGCCGCGCCAAACGTGAGTGCGCCGGCGCTTCCTCCGGTCGTGTCTTCGGCGCCGCTTCCGTCAACGCCGCCCGTTCCGGCGGTCTCCACGCCGGCACTGCCATCCGTCGTGCCTCCGACGCTCACGCCACCAACGCTCGCCCCGACACCGACGCTCCCCCAGATTCCGACGCTGCTGCCGACTCCGACGCTCTCACCCGCGTTGCCGGTTCCGCCGACCCCGACGCTGGCGCTCGTCCCGACACCCACGCCCACATTCGCCTCGATCGCGCCCGCGCCGGTCGGGAACAGCTGCAACGCGCCGGTTAACCCATGGGGCTACAACTTCTGCGTCGGGTCTCTCATCTGGGCTCCGGAGGTCGCGTTCTGCACGTACTTCACGTGTATCCCGAACTTCGCGGATGGGAAGGGCTTCGTTATACAGTGCGCGGATGGCATGTTCAGCCGCACCGGCTCGATCGCGGGATCGTGCGCGGGCCACGGGGGCAACCGACGGGCCCTGTTCTTCATAGGGGACGACTAGGACTCGCGAACGCGAACGGGCCCCGCCGGAGCGGCGGGGCCCTTTTCTCGAGCGCGATTCGTACTAGTCGTGCGCTTCGGCGACGAGATCCGGAATGAGGTTGGCCACGTTGGGCGTGCCAAGGCCGGTGACCGCGTCCCAGCCCTTGCTCGCGTCGTAGCCGGGTAGGCCTCCGCCACCGTTGTTCCCACGCGTCACGTCGTAGAAGTCGGCCGCGTACTTCGAGGGGTTGTTGGCGATGCGGTAGAGCGCCGGGTTGATGAAGCCGAGGTTGTGTCCGGCCATCTGATCGGCGAGCGCGATAAGGCCCGCCCACTGCGGCGCACCGGCGCTCGTTCCGCCGACGACGTACCAGCCGCTACTGCAGGGAACCGTACTGACGCACGGAACGCCGCCGCCTTTGACATTCTCCTCGGTGAGGTAGACGAGCACGCCGGTGCGCGCGCTCGCCTGATAAGAGATGTCCGGGATGCCACGCATGTTCGAGTTCTTTCCGGGGGCGCCTGACGAGGTTCCGGCGAACATGCTTCCCGGGGGCAGCACGCTCTGGAAGTCCGGGCGATCGAAGTAGATGGAGTAGCCGCCGCCCGATACCACCCAGCCGGGCTCGCGGTCACCGGGTGCGTTCTGGCAGTTCACCGGCGGCGAGGCGCTGTCGACGGACGTACCAGTCACCGCGTTTGTGCAGAGGTACGTCCCGCCGACCGCGGTCACGAGCGGATCGGATCCGGGCCAGATCACGCTCGGGTACGGAATGATCGCCGGATTCTTGACTGGCTCTTTCATGCTGTTGGTCGTACCGCCGTCGCCGCTCGAGGCGAAGACGGTGACCTTGTTCGCGCGGGCCTTCTCGAACGTCGTCCGTAACTGCTTCAGCGAGGCGAGGCCGCTGTGGAACGCGCCCTCACCGGAACCGAAGCTTTGGCTGATCACGTCGACCTGGCCGTTGTCGATGAGCGCCGCCTCGGCGTTCATCATCTGCTGGAATCCCTGCACACCGAGGGTCTCGGCCGTTGGGGTCGTGACCAGGATGATGTTCGCGAGCGGCGCGGTCGCGTGCGCCCACTCGACGTCGAGCGCGACCTCGAGGTCCCACAGGTTCTTGTTCTCCTGGCCCGTGCCGCTGTTCGAGGGCGGTGGATTCGGAGTCGGGCAGCCCTGGACGCAGACGATGTCGAAGCGAGGCGACACGCTCGATGGACAGTTCGCCGAAGGATCGCTCGGTCCGGTCTCGCCGCAGAGATGCGGGAGGTTGAACGCCGTGTTGAAGACGCCGAGATCTGACCGGACGGTCGTCGCGCCGAATGAATCGACGACCGCGATCGTCTTGCCCTGTCCCCTGTTGCCGAGGGCGTGGAGACCGGCGTAGTTGTACGAGTTCGCCATCGCCGCGGGGTTGAAGCACCGCCTGTTGACCGCGACGCATGCGGCCTGGCTCGGCGGCGTCCCGTCGGCGCTGAGGAACACCCAGTCGCTGATGAGCGGCAGGATCTGGATGGTTCCGCTCGCTGCGGAACTGTATGTCGCGGTGCCGGCTCCAGCGACCACCACGAGCGCCGAGATCATCGCGAGCGCAAGAAAACGCGCGGCATATTTACCCATGAGCTCCCCCTTTTGAGACGGCGCGACTATACGTCCGTCAGGACCGCCTCCTGCGTGATCCGGCCGTAATAGCCGGTGACGAGATCCATGTACCCGAGCTTTCGCAGGCTGATCTGCAGCTTCGACACGTCGCTCGACATCGTGCCGGGCGCGAGCGGCGCGGTCGGGGCGGTGACTGGGTTCTGCGCGAGCGCATCCGACAACGCGGCCGAGGTGAGCTCTCCGTAGTAGCCGGTGACCGGCAGCTCCTTCGCTTCCTGGAAAGCCTGCACGGCCGCGAGCGTCTGCGGCCCGAAGTTGCCGGCGCCGCCCGAGACGGTCTCATCCGCCATGAAGCCGAGGTACGCGAGAGCCCACTGGAGAAGCGCGACGTCCGGGCCTTCGTCGCCAAACTCGAGACCGGCGGGTGGAGTGCATCCGGGCTCGCCACACGTCTCCACCGAGCTCACGGTCACTCGTCCATCGCCGCCGGCGCAGCTTCGCACGAGCGACATGTAGTAGGTCCAGTCCCAGAGCGGACCGGGGTCGCCGTGAAACTGATTCGGCAGCTCGCGATGGCCGACGATGTGATTGCGGTCGATGGGGATGTCGTACCGGCGCGCGATCGCGCACACGAGCAGCGCCGAGCTGCGGTACTGCGCGTCGGTGTGAAGGATGCCCTGCCGCAGATAGAACTCGTGCTCGATGCCGATCGTCCAGGGGTTCGCGTCGCGCGCGTGGTACGCGGTGTCGGTCTCGGCGACGAGCTGCGTGATCTCACCGTCCCACGCGCGAACGAGGTAGTGCGCGCTCGCCTTCGAGCCGGGCCGGCGGAACCAGTTGATGGCCGACGAGTACGAGCCATCGGTCTCGTGGATCACGATCGTGGTGATCTGCGCGCCGCCGCGCCCGACCGAGAAGTTCCCGGCCGCCGCCTGAACCCAGTCCAGCGGGGGGTAATACGGGGGCGGCGCCGCGAGCGCGGGCGCCGGCGTGAGCGCCGTGACCGCAAGCGCAATGGCAATGGCGACGAGCCAACGAGACATGGTGGGTGCCGGGCAAGCTAGTTAGCGGCGATGGGTCGGGTCAAGGTCCCGGGACTCATCTCCTACTCGCGTTGCAATGCGGTATGCGCGCGTGACTTCCACCCGTTCGGGTCTGTTCGCCTTATAGGCATGGGCCATCTTGGGTTCATGAAAGACGCCATCGTCGAATACGGTGGCTATCGAATCCGTGTCCGAACGCGCGGTCCCGCGCGCGGCCCACACGCGCTCGTGCTCGCGGGCATGGGCGAAACCGCATACACGGTCGCGTCGCAGACCCGCGCGCTGCGCGACCTCGGCTTCACCACCCACGTCATCGAACTCCCCGGCTTCGGCCTCGCTCCCGCCCTGCGCAAGCAGACGGCGCGGTTCACGCAGCTCGCCGAGATGGTCCTCGCGGTCGCGAATCAGATTGGTGTCGAGCGAGCGGTCATCCTCGGGCACTCGCTCGGCGGCGGGATCGCCCTGCACATCGCGGTGCAGCGTCCGGCGTTCGTCTCCGGCCTGATCCTCCTCGCGCCGGTCGCGCTCGGGCGATCGCTCGTGTGGACGTACAAGCTCTTCTGTCTGCCGCTCATCGGTCGCGCGCTGCTGCGTCCGTCGAAGAGCGTCAGCCGCCGGTACCTTCGCTACTTCCTGATCGGCAGCGGACGACGGGACGACGATCGCTTCATCGACCGCGTGTTGCGCCGGGATCGCCAGGGCGCTGCCAAGGTGCGCTCGATGCGCGCGATCGTGTGGGCGAATCAGCCCCCGATCTGGCGCCGGTTCCTGCTCTTCGCCGTGCCCGGTGGCGAGCAGCTCACGTTCTCGCTGCATGACCGCGTCGGCACGCTGCGCGACATCCCGACGCTTGTGCTCTGGCGTAGTCAGGATCGCGTCATCTCCGCGCGCGACGCTGCGCTCATTCGCAGAGCGAATCCCAACGCCCAGGTGCACATCGCGCGAGGCGTCGGGCACCTGCTGCCGCTCGAGGCGTCGGAGTGGGCGAACGACCACATCGCGCGCTTCGACGCGCTGCAGCTGAAGCAGCTCCACCCGGACACGCGCTCCGCCTAGCTTCAGCGCGAGCCCACCAGGTAGACGACTTAGCCGCAGGTCGGCCGCGCCTTAAGGTCATCCCCAAGGAGTTAGCAACATCCCTCCTTTATTGAGGACAGCCCAGTGGACCTTCCAGCGTGAGCGGGCGTGCGCAGTTGCGGGTCATTGCCCTGGGTGCGATGGTCGGCGCGGTGATCGGCGTGTCCGTCCTGCTTTTCAATCCGGGGCAGCCCTCAGCCGGCCACGCCGTCACGCCGGCAGCAAGCCCATCTGCCCGCGGAACGCCGACGCCTCGGGCGAGTCAGTCCGCGACGGTTGCCCCGTCGCCGCTTGCTCCTTCGCAGGCCCCACCTTCGCAGGTTCCTGAGTCGACGACTCCGCCGAGGACGGTCGCGCCCGCAGTGGCGCCGGTGCCCGCTGCGACCAAAGCACCGGCCGCACCCACGACGACGGCACCAAGCGCGACCCGCGTGCCAGCCGCGGCTCCGACGCTGAGTTCCGCTCCGACCCAGGCTGCGACGACTCCGACATCCACGCCAACTCTCTCACCGACGCCGACTCAATCGACCCCCACGCCTTCGCCCACCGCCGCGCCAACGACCCCGTCACCAACCCCGACTCTCGCACCCACACCCACACCCACGACGCGACCAACTGCGACTAGAAGACCTTCGAGCCCCTTCTCCCGACCGAACCCGGATTGTTTGTAGCCGCCGAACGGAAGTTCCGCGCCGCCTCCTGCGCCGTACGTGTTGATGTAGACCTGTCCGGACTGAATGCGCTCAGCGAGAGCGAGCGCCTTGTTGATGTCGCGCGTCCAGATCCCTGCGAGTAGTCCATACCGGCTGTCGTTGCTGATGGCCGCGGCCTCCTCGACCTCATCAAACGGAATGACCACAAGCACGGGTCCGAAGATCTCCTCCTGGGCGACGCGCATCGCGTTGCTGACGCCATCGAGCAGCGTCGGCTCGAGGAACGAACCCTTGGAGAGTCGCTCGTCGCTGGGTACCTTTCCGCCGTAGGTCAGATCCGCGCCTTCCCGCTTTCCGAGAGCGATGTAATCGAGCACGCGCCGGCGCTGATCCTCGGTGATCAGCGGTCCGATGTCCGGATCATCGATGCCCGGGCCGATCTTCATCTTTCGGACGCGATCTGTCAGCTTCTCGAGGAACGAATCGTGCGCCCGGCGCTCCAGCAACAGCCGTGAACCGGCGGAGCAGGTCTGTCCCGCGTGCTGGTAGATGGCATTTGCCACACCTTCGACTGTCGGGCCGAAGTCCGCGTCGGCGAAAACGATGTTCGGAGACTTGCCGCCGAGCTCGAGCGTGACCGGGATGGTGTGCTCCGCTGCCAGCTTCATGATGTGCGTCCCCGTCGCAATGGATCCTGTGAACGTGATCTGGTTCACGAGTCGGTGGCTGGCAAGCGCGGAACCCGCCTCAGGACCTGGGCCCGGAATGACGTTGAGGACGCCGGGCGGCAATCCGCACTCCAGCGCGAGGCGCCCGATCGCCAGCGCAGTGAGCGGCGCCTGCGACGCGGGTTTGAGGACCACGGTGTTGCCCGCAGCGAGAGCAGCCGCGACGCCGCGCCCGAGAATCTGTAGCGGATAGTTCCACGGGACGATGTGTGCCGAGACGCCGAGCGGCTCACGCACCGTGTAGTCGAGGAAGCCCGAACCGAGCGGGATGGTGCTGCCGAGGATCTTGTCGGCTGCGCCGCCGTAGAACTCGAAGTAGCGCGCCGCCACCTCCGTATCCGCCTTCGCCTGGCGCAGCGGCTTCCCCGTATCGAGACACTCCATACGCGCGATCTCGTCCGCGCGTGCCCTAATTGCGGCGGAAATACGAACGAGGACGCGCCCGCGCTCGGCGGGACGGGTCCGCTGCCATGTCCGGGTGAATGCCTCGGCCGCGGCCTTCACCGCGTGATCGACATCCGTGGCATCCGCGGACGCGACAGTCGCGAGAACCTCCCCGTTCGCCGGGTTCCGGTCTTCGATCACGCCGCCCGCGCCTGCGGGGACCTCCTCGCCCCCGATGATCATTCCTTCGAGCTTCCGTGCTGACGCTATCGCCATATCAAGGCCTCCCCTTTTGCGGCGCGCACGCGCGTCTATGTCTGAATCCGCGGATCCAGGACGTCGCGAAGCCAGTCCCCGATGAGATTCACGCTGATCGCGGTGACCGAGATCGCGATCCCTGGAAGCGTCGCGAGCCAGAAGTTTGACATCAGATAGTCTCGGGCTTCTCCGAGCATGTTGCCCCAGCTCGGCGTCGGCGCCTGCACCCCGAGACCAAGGAAGCTGAGCGAAGCTTCGACGACGATGATGTTCGCGAGTTCCAGCGACCCGATGACGATCGCCGCCGCGACGGTGTTCGGCAGGATGTGCCGAAACATGAGGCGACTGTTGCGGGCACCGACCGCGCGCGCGGCGACGATGAACTCGCGCTCGCGCATCGAGAGTGCCTCCGCGCGAACGATCTTCGCGTAGGGCACCCACCCGGTGAGTCCGAGAATGACGATAAGGTTCGTGAAGCTCGGCCCGAAGACGGCGATCACCGAGATCACCAGGAGGACGAACGGCAGAGCGAGCCGGAGATCGGCCAGCCGCATCAGCAGCTCGTCGACGATTCCGCCGTAGAAGCCGGCGGTCACGCCGGCGGCCACGCCCAAAACACCTGAAACAAGGACGGCCATCACCCCGATCGCGATCGAAACGCGCGCGCCGTACATGAGCCGAGTCAACACGTCACGACCCAGCTGATCCGTGCCGAATGGATGCGTCAACGAGCCGCCGGCCCAGAGCGGTGGTCCCAGGCGACCCTCGAGGTGCTGCTCGTAGGGGTCGTAGGGAGCGATCAGGGGCGCGGCGATCGCAACAAAGACCATGGTCGCCAACACCAGGGCGCTTGCCACGACGGTCGGATGCTTGAGGATGTCGACCGCGCGGCGCGATCGGCGCCTGGCCACCGGAAGACCGATCGTCGTGGTTATCGCGGCCATCGGCTCACGTGAGGCGGATCCGCGGATCTAGCCATACGTAGACGAGATCCAGCGCGAAGTTGATCACGACGAAGATGGCCGCGACGACAAAGACGGTCGCCTGCATCAACGGGAAATCTCGGTTGTTGATCGCTTCGAGCGCGAGCCGTCCGACCCCCGGCCAGGCAAAAACGCTTTCGGTGATGATCGTTCCTCCGAGCAGAGACCCGAACGTAAGCGCGGTCACGGTGACGACGGGGATGCTTGCGTTTCGCAGCACGTGTCGGCTAAGCACCACTCGTTCACGAAGCCCCTTTGCGTAGGCCGTCCGCACGTAATCCTCGTGCAGCACCTCGAGGATGCTCGACCGGAACACGCGAGCGATCCGGGCCATCGGCCAGAGTCCCAGCGTCAGAGCCGGCAGGACCAGGCTGCCTGGGTCTCCGCGCCCGGCGGCCGGCAGCAACCGGAGTTGCACCGCGAAGACGATGATCAACATGATCCCGATCCAGAACGCCGGAAGGGACTGACCGGCGACCGATACGACCGAGGTGAGCCCGTCGATCCACGATCCGCGCCGCGTCGCCGAGATGATGCCGGCCGGGATCGCCACGACGAGCGCGATGAGCATCGCCGCCGCGCTCAATTCCGCGGTTGCCGGCATCCGCTCCATCACAAGCTGAAGGGCCGGCTGGCGATATCGGAGGGATGTGCCGAGGTCACCGCGGACGGCGTTGCCGATGAAGTCCAGGAACTGGATCGGCAGCGGCAGGTCCAGGCCTAGTGCGTGCCGCAACCGTTCGATGTCCGCTTCGGTCGCCTGGTCGGGCACCATCAGACGCACGGGGTCTCCGCTGAGGTGGCCGAGCATGAAGACGGTCAGGCCGACGAGGAACAGCATCAGGAGAGTAAGTAGGAAGCGCCGAATGATGAAGATCGTCATCCGGCGCCTCCCTCGTTACCGCGTGAGCAAACTAGCTTTCGTCAGATATCGCCACTAGCTCAAATCCGCGTCCAGCATCCAGATCTTCTCGTTCGAGGGCGCGCGCCACTTGAGCTTCTTGTTCGACGCGTACACGTCATCCTGGAAGTACAGGAAGAGCCAATAAGCCTGATCGTGCACATACGACTCCATGTCGTGGAGGGTCTGCTCGCGCTTCTTCGCGTCGAGCTCGGTGTTCTGTGATTCGTACATCCCATCGAGCTTGTCGTCCTTGCCCACGTACGCGCCCCACCGGCCCTTGCTGTATAGGAACAGCTGGTAGACCTGATCCGCGTCGTACTGATTGAGGGTACCGATCATCGTCATGCCCTTGTACGCACCGGTCGCCCAGGTGTTGAAGAAGGACGTGTACTCGCCGGTCGAAAGGGTCGTCTGGACTCCGACCTTCGCGAGCATCCCGGCGATGGCCTGCGTGACCTCGACGTCCTTGATCCATCGACCAGTGGGATGATGGAACTCGACCGTGAACCCATTCGGGTAGCCGGCCTGCGTCAGCAGATCCTTCGCCTTAGCCACGTCGTAGGCGTAGGGCTTCACCTCGGCGTTGTGGTTCGGCGTCTTCTCGTATGAGGTCGTTGCCTGGACAGCGCCGCGTCCGCCCAGAACATTCTTGATGATGCTTTCCTTGTCGATCGCGTAGTTCATCGCTTGGCGGACGCGTACGTCGCTGAACGGTTTCACGCGCGAGTCGAAGATGAGCGTGATGTTGCGAAGGCTATGAGCGGGATCGACGCGAGTGCTCGCCCCGCTGTTGATGAGATCCACCGACTCCGGCGGGACATTGACGATCAGGTCGGCCTGTCCGGCCTGAAGTGCGGCGATGCGCGCCGACGCCTCAGGGACGGCCTTCCAGGTCACCTTGTCGATCTTCGGCTTTCCCTTCCAGTAGTTGGGGTTCGCCTCCATCACGATCCGCTCGCCCTTCACCCACTCCGTCAGGGTGAACGGTCCGGTGCCAACCGGCTTATCGGCGAGGCTCGCGGCTCCGGAGCTCAGCAGCTTCGAAGGCATGACATACAGGCTCGTGAGCTCCCCAAAGAATCGGATGTCCGGCGCCTTCGTGGTTACTTTGACCGTGTTGTCGTCGACTTTCTCGACCGAACTCCAGCCTTGGAAGTTCGGCGCAGCGAGCGCGTCCTTGCGCGTCAGATAGTTGAAGCTCGCGACGACGTCATCCGCGGTGAACGGATCCCCGTTGCTGAACTTCACACCGGTGCGGAGCTTCACCTGCCACGACGTCGGGGTTTGCATCGTCCACGAAGTCGCGAGCCATGGGAGCTGGTTGAGCTGCGGATCGATCGCCGCGAGCGTGTCGAAGACCTGCGATTGGACATTGATCTCGTGACTGCCGAAGGCGTTGCTCGGGTCCATGGACTTGATTTCGGCCGACTGAAGAATCGTCACCAGCTTCGGCCCCGGTGTCGCCGGAGCCGAGGTCGTCGGCGCTGCGCACGCGCCAGCGACGAGTACGGTCAGCGCGATGATCGCCCAGATCTTGTTTCGCATACGAGTTAGCCCCTCCACTTCCTTTTCCTGCTATCCCGATCAATATTCCGAGGTGAGCACCAGTGGGAACACGCACTCCATCAGCTGGTGATCTTCGTGGGTTGCCTTGCACACGACGCGGTACGGGCACGGGAGCTCCTCGTCGCTGATCCCGACTCTGCAGCGACGGCAGCGCAGCAGCGCTTGCGCGTGGGTCTCCCGCTCCAGTAGGCGCATCGCGGCGACATAGTCGCCCCCCATCGCCTGCGCGAGTGCGCGCATCGCCTCGATCGTCGACACGCGATAGTCGTTCTCCAGCTGGCTACCGGCCTCGATGAGCT
>VBIL01000156.1 GCA_005879975.1 Chloroflexota bacterium | reverse complement strand
ATCGCTCCCGGTCTGCTGCGGACGCGTTAGAAGCACGCGAGACGTGCGCCCGAGCCCGTCATCGGCGACGACGATCGACTGATCGCTTTTGTCTGGGCTGGCCTCAAGCGCACCGACGAATGCCGGCGCTCCATGACGCCAGTCGCAGCAGTCGCGTCCGCTGACGAAGAGCTCCCCGACCTGGGTGATCCTTTCCGTCGCGACCTCGAGAACGCTGTACCTCGCGGTTTCGAAGCCGCGCCTGAAGCCGATCCCGGTCCCGTCGCCGGTCCAACTGAAGACCGCCGTTACTCCAGGAGCGGGGTCGTCGGCGAGCACCTGACGAGGCGGGATCGCACCATTCGCGTCAACGACCCAGATACCCGCATCACCGGCTCCGATGCGAGTACGCGCGAACGCGATCCCGTTCCCGGTCGGGCTCCAGGCCGGCTGAAGATCGTTGTAGGCGCCATCCGTCGTTAGCTGCCGCACCGTACCGGTGGCGAGATCCACGATGACGAGCGCCGCCCGTTCTCTTCCCAAATCGCCGACAACGACCGAGAGAACGAGCTGCTTGCCATCTGGCGAGAACTGCTCGCGCAAGAGGTTGTCGACGCTGACGGTGGGGACCGCTGACGTGAAGGCGGCGACAGTGACCTCGCTCCGGTCGCTCACTCGAACGGCCTCGACCGCGTCGTGAGCGGGCAGCGGCCCAAGGTTGGGATCGTTCGGACTGAAGGTGAAGGTCCGAGTCAAAACGAAGACCCATTGACCCGTCAGCTGCGGAAGCGCATGCGCTTCGACTCCCTTCACGGGCGTCGCGGGAGCCGTAGCCGGGGCCGATGACCTTGCTTCGTTGGATGGCGTCGGCGACGTTGCGACGGGTGCGCTCCCCGGGGCGAGTCGGATGACGAGCACAAACGCCAGGGCGATCGCCGCGAACGTGATCGACGCGACCCGCAGCCACCGCCGCGGCAAACTAGCGGATCTGCTCGGCGAGACGCGCGAGGTCGCGAACGCCGAGGCTGCGCGATGAGACCTCGTACGTCATCCCGTTCTCGGTCCAGCGGACGACGTTGAGCGACGTCGGCTCGACAATCCAGCCGATCGCGTAGCTCCCGTGGACCGCGAGCGCGTCGGCGGGTCGGGTCGGGGGCGCGAGAACGAGCGCAGCGTCCGGCGCCATCGCCACAACGATGAGGTCGCTCGACCCCCGGAGACGGTAGGAGCGGACCGTCGGCGCGGGTCGTCCAGGACCGTAGTCGCCGACGATGCGGCCGGGTGGGACCGGTACGGCGATGTCGGCGGGTAGCTCGAGCTGAAGGCGTGCCGGCTGCGGCCTGGCGAAGGCCTGCTCGAGCACGGATGGGCCGCTCATGCCGACGACGAAGCGGGCGAGCTGTTCATGTGGCAACGCGTTCACGACCAGCAACGCCGCGGCGGCGACTGACGCGGAGGCGAGCGAAAGGACCCACCACAGCCGCGCGGAGATCGTCCTCTGGGGAACGGCGCCCTCGAGGTCGAGGATCACCGGGACATTGTGGGCTAGCGCGCGTCGGGGACGATGACCCCTTCGGCATCGCCATATGCCCACACGTCGAGCTCCGGGACCTCGAGTCCGTTGACGCTCAGGGTCGTGCAGACCTGGGAGCGATGGTCGCTCCCGTGATGCGAGAACTGCGTGATGAGGATCCACGGTTCGAGCTCGACGTCGCGCGTGTGCATGCGCCGGTCCGGGTCGAAGTCCTTCTGGGTGAACAGGCGCTCGACGCCGTCGCGCACCGTCGCCAGATGCTTCTCGATCTCGTCGAGAGTGATCGTGTCCGCTTCTTCGATGCGCGGCTCGGCGAGGATTCCGAGACGCTCGAGATAGCCTTCGTCCGCCCTCACGATGTGCGTGAGCATCCGCCGGATCGTTCCGTAGGTGCCCGGGACCACAAGGTCGAGCTGCCCTTCCCGCAGCGCGCGGCAGCGGTCGATCAAACGATCCGTCGCCCACACGTCGTGTCTCATTTGACGGAGCGCGGGCGGAGTCGTCATCCGGTGACCGAGCCTAGCGCCATGCGCCGCGCAGCGGGGTCATCGCCAGTCCTGCGCTTCAGAGATACCGGTCGCGCGCCCGTACTCCCACGCGCTGAGCGGTGGAGGTTCGATCCCGTTCGCGCCGAGGATCGTCGTGGCCTGGCCGCGGTGCTCGTTGCCGTGGTGCACGAGCTGCGCGAGGACGACACCAACGGTCGAATTGCGCCCGTCGCTCATTGTGATGACCCGCAAGGCATCATCCGCGGCCAGCGCGATGCCACGCGCGCCGGTGGCTTCAGCAATCGTCACAAGATCATCGAGCGTGCGCCGTTCGGTGCGCCGCACTGGCCGGCCGATGACCTCACCGGTCAACAGCTGCAGATACCACCGCTCCGCCCCGACGATGTGCTGCAGCGTCCCGTAGAGCGTGCCGTAGGTCCCAGGCGCCGCGGCATCGAGCGCGGATGGGTCGAGCTCGCGGCAGAACTCGAGAAGCGTCGCCGTCGCCCAGGCGCTGTGACGCAGGACGTGATCGAGCGCGGGAGCCACAACGCCCTAGGTTTGCAGGATCGGGCTGCCGCGCTTGATGAAACGGCCCCGGCCCTTCGTGCCGACGAACTTGTCCTTCTGGACGATGACCTCGCCACGCGAGAGCACAACCGACGCCTTGCCCTTCACCTTGCGACCCTCGTAGGGGTTGTAGTCGACGCGCATGTGGTGCGTCTTCGCCGAGATCGTGGAGGTCGACCGAGGATCCCAGATGACGATGTCGGCGTCGCTGCCCACCGCGATGGTGCCCTTTTTCGGGAACATGCCCATGATCTTCGCGGGCGTGGTGGACGTGACCTCGACCCAGCGATTCAGCGTGATCCGTTTTTGCACGACACCGCCGTCATAGAGCAGCACCATGCGGGTCTCGACACCCGGCGCCCCGTTCGGGATCTTCGAGAAGTCGCCGATCCCGAGCTGCTTCTGTTTGGGGAGTCCCTGGAAACCTTCGGTCATGCAGAAGGGACAGTGGTCGGTGGAGACGACCTGCAGGTCGTTCCGGGCAAGTCCCTTCCAGAGTTCCTCCTGATGCCACCGCTCGCGAAGCGGCGGGCTCATCACGTATTTCGCGCCGTCGAAGCCCGGCTCGTCGTAGTTGTCGATCGAGAGGAAGAGGTACTGCGGGCACGTCTCGGCGTACGCGGGCAGGCCGCGGTCGCGGAAGAGCCGCACCTGCTCGAGCGCCTGCGATGACGAGAGATGGACGATGTACAGCGGGATCTCGCCGGCCATCTCGGCGAGCCGGAAGGCGCGATAGGTCGCCTCGGCCTCGGCCTCCGGAGGCCGCGTGAGCGCGTGCCACTTCGGTGCGGTGTTCTTGGCGGCGAGCGCGCGTTTCACGAGCACGTCGATGACGCCGCCGTTTTCGGCGTGCATGCAGATGAGCCCGCCGTTCTCGGCGGTGCGGGACAGCGCCTTGAAGATCGACGCGTCGTCGACCATGAACACGCCCGGGTACGCCATGAAGAGCTTGAACGACGAGACGCCGTCCTTGACCATCACGTCCATCTCTTTCAGCACCTTGTCGCTGACGTCACGGACGATCATGTGCAACCCGTAGTCGACCACGGCCTTGCCGCGCGCCTTCCGGAGCCAGGCGTCGCGTGCCTTTTCGAGCGGCTCCCCCATCCCCTGCACGGCGAAGTCGACGATGGACGTCGTACCGCCGAAGGCGGCCGCGACGGTGCCGGTGTGGAAGTCATCCGACGCGAATGTGCCGCCGAAGGGGAGCTCCATGTGCGTGTGGACATCGATGCCGCCGGGAATGACGTACTTGCCGGTGGCATCGATGCGCTTCGCGCCCGCGGCCTTGAGGCCCTTCCCGATCATGGCGATCTTCTCACCGTCGACGAGGACGTCGCCCTTGTACGTGTCGGCCGCGGTCACGATCGTCCCGTTCGTGATGAGCGTCTTCGTCATGTGCTCCCCTCCCTGACGCGGCGCGAATCCTAGCCGACCACCTCCGCACGGGCCGACAGCAGCTCGCTCCAGCCGACATAGCCGATCTCGCGGAGCGCGGCATGGGTCGGCACCGGACCACCGCGGTCGCGGGCGACCTCTTCACGCATCGCCTCGGCGAGGGCGGCAAAGAAGCGGGCGCCGCCGTGCGAACGCTTCTCGAGGTCATTCGCGATCGCGAGGGTCCGGTCATGGTCTTTCGATACGACGGCGGCCACGGCCGCGAACGGCAACGGATAGGGCGTCGGACTCGTCCCCGAGGTTCCCCGTGGGGGCTGTCCCGCGAGCACGAGGGCGAAGGCGACAAGATCGTCCGAGACCCACGCGTCGTATTTGATGTAGGTCGTGTCTGCGATTCCCTGCGCGAGAGCGCGCGCCTCATTCGCCAGACCGCTACGCGCGTGCGCGATCGCGCCGAACGCCAGGATCGTTCCCGCCGACGAACAGAACGCCGTCCCCG
>VBIL01000155.1 GCA_005879975.1 Chloroflexota bacterium | reverse complement strand
CTGGTCGTCTCGCATCCCGCCGTCGGTGGGGGCATCGAAACCCTGCTGCGACTGGAGCGCCGCTACGAGGTGCGACGCGCGACCAGGCTTACGGAGGCCCTCCGGATCGCTCCGAGCTGGCCCGCTGACCTCGCGCTCGTGGACGCGCTGATGGTTCCCCCGGAAGGCCGCGTGGCCCTGGGCGTGCCGACGCTCGTGCTGGCGGGCGGGGAGGGCGAGAACGAGGCCGCGGCGCGCAAGCTCGACGATCCGCGAGGCTGGGTGGCAAAGGACGCGGAGTCGGCGTCGCTCATCGCGGCTGTAGAACGGTTGTTGACACCCGCAACCGAGGCCGCGGCCGGACCGCTCCCGCTCGCGCTCATCGGGGTCCTGGTGCTGATCCTCGCCGCGCTCGTTCTTTATCTGGTCTGGACCGCGGTCGTCTGATCGCCGCATAGAATCCTCGGATGCCGATCAGAGTCATGCTCGTCGACGATCACGAGCTCGTGCGCCAGGGCGTCGCGACAATGCTCGCGAAGGCCGAGGACGTCACCGTCGTCGGCGAAGCCAAGACCGGCCGCGAAGCCATCGAGGCAGCACGAAGCCAGCTACCCGACGTCGTGCTCATGGACGTCCGCATGCCGGACATGGACGGCCTCGAGGCGACCCGACGGATAAAAGAGGAGCGGCCGCGGACCGCCGTGATCATGGTGACCATGCACGACAACCCGGCGTATCTGCGTGAAGCGGTGCGCGCCGGCGCCGCCGGCTACCTTCTAAAGGACGTTTCGAAGGACGAGCTCCTCGACGCCATCCGGCAGGTGGCGACGGGTGGCGCGTTCATCGAGTCACAGATGCTCAAGGGCATGCTCTCGGAGATGAAGCCGGGGGCGCCCGTCCCCTCGGCCGCCCGAAACCTCACCAAGCGCGAGCGCGAGATACTCGCGCACGTCGCCGAAGGTCTGAGCAATCGGGAGATCGCCGATCGTCTCGTGCTCTCGCCCGAGACAGTCAAGAGCCACGTCGCCGCGATCCTCGAGAAGCTGAACGTCTCCGACCGCACGCAGGCCGCGATCTACGCGGTCCGGAACGGCCTGGTCGAGCAGCCCGCGAGCTGACCCCTTCCACTCTGCTCCGCTCTCTCGAGCGCGCGACGGTGCGCATCGGGAGCGCCGCGAGTCTCGATGAATTGTTCGACCTCGTCCTCGAGGCAGCGCATGAAGCGGTCGGCTACGAATCGGCGTCGCTCATGACGGTCGATCCAGCGGGAGACGCGTTGACCGTCCGGGCATCCCGGCCCGGACGTCTGGTCGGCACGCGCGTCCCGGTCGGCCCCTCGATCTCTTGGCAGACGCTCGAGCGCCGCGAGCCGATCATCATCGAAGGGCCCGCGGACAAGGCGCTCGGCACCACGTACACGAAGGACGTTCCCTTCTCGATCTGCCTCCCGATGATGGTCGCCGCCAAGACGCACGGCGTGCTCAATGTGAATCGCACCGCTCACCCTGGCAGCGACGTACCGCTCTTCCTTCGGATCCTCGCGGACCAGGCGGCGTTCGCGATCGAGCGGATGGAGCTCTACGGCGACCTGCAGCACTTCACGGGTCAGCTCCTCTCGCAGGATGAGGAGCACCGTCGCCGGCTCGCGCGCGATCTGCACGACGGGCTCGCGCCCATCCTCGTCTCGGCGCACGCGCAGCTGCAGAGCGCCGGAGTAGAGAACGAGCAGGTCGACAAGGCCACCGCCCTCCTACGCCGCGCGATCCGCGAGACCCGCGAGATCCTGGGCACGGTCCGGCCCGCCACGCTCGACGACCTCGGCCTCGTGGCCGCGATCTCCGCTGCCGCGCGGGAGATGGCGACCGAGTCAGGATGGACGCTCGAAGAGGCGCTCGATGACCCGGGGCCGCTTTCGCGCGAAGCCGAGTCGACGCTCTATCGCGTGGCCGTCGAGGCGCTCAACAACGTGAAGAAGCACGCGGCCGCGCACGAGGTGCGTCTCGCGCTCCTCAAGAACGAGGACACCTTGGAGATCGACGTCGCGGACGACGGTCACGGGTTCGAGACCGAGCAGTGGGGTGAGGCCGGAGTGCGCCCGGGCCACTTCGGGCTCCTCGGAATGCGCGAGCGTGTCGCCTTCCTCGGTGGGCTGTGCAAGGTCCAGAGCAAGCCGGGCGAGGGCACCACGGTCCGCATCGTCGTCCCGCGCGATCGCCTGCGCTAAGCCGGAGGAAGCGCCTCCTCCAGAAGCATCACCGGGATGCCGTCGCGGATGGGGAACCGCTTGCGGCACTGGGTGCAGACCAGGTACTCGCCTTCCTCGCGCACGGGCGCGTGGTGCTCGTCGGGGCAGGCCAAGATCTCGAGGAGCTCGCGGTCTATGGGCATGTGCTGATTTTCGGACTTGACGGCCATGTCAATATGCGATTGACATGCTCGCCGACACCGACCGTGGGATTCCGGCTGGGCTGCACACGCGCATCGTGGTCGAGCCGCCGCGACCGGTGTCGCTGTCGGTCCTACCCACCGAGGGGCCGCCGCGCGCCCAGGCTGTAAGCGTCGGCTCCGGCATTCCGGAGGAGGTCCTCCGCCGATACGGCGCGCGCGTCAGGCAGACGCACCGGCGCGCGAACGTCGTCGTGCTCGAGGTGCCGGCCGACCGCCAGGAGCCGCTACTCCGCGAGCTCGCCGCGGCCGGCATGGTTGCCCGCCCGCCGAAGCCGGTCTATCCGCTGCTGAACGAAAGCGTTCCGTTCCTCGCCATTCCGCCGGTTTGGCGTTCCGGATTTCTCGGGAACGGGACGCGCATTGCCATCGTCGACACGGGGGCGGATCACCATCCTGACTTCGGCGATCGCATCGCGGCGGCACGCGAACCGCGGCGTCGCGCCGAGGGCGACGCTGGTCGTCGCGAAGGCGCTCTCAATCGGCGGCGGTACCGAGGACACGGTCCTGGCCGCGCTCTCCTGGGCCAGCCGTCAGCGCGTCGACGTGATCAACCTCTCGCTCGGCGGGTCGGGCGATCCCACCGATCCGCTCTCACGCGAAGTCGACGCGCTCAGCGCCGAAGGCATCCTGGTGTGCGTCGCGGCTGGGAACTCCGGCCCCAGCGCGGGGACGATCGGCTCGCCGGGCTGTGCCGCGGGTGCGATCACGGTCGGCGCCACCGACAAGATGCGGCGCATCGCCGAATACAGCTCGCGCGGACCGGTGCGGCGACTCTCCGTTCACAAACCCGACCTTGTCGCCATCGGTGGTGGCACGACCGCGGAGGCCGCCTGCCGCTACGGCGACGGGATCGCGAGCGCCCGGGCGCGGGCACTGGAGAAGGACCGCTGCATCGTCCCGCCGCGCTACGTGCGCATGAGCGGAACGTCGATGGCCGCTCCCCACGTCGCCGGTGTGTGCGCGCTCCTCGTTGAAGCCTCGCGCGCGACGGACAGGCATGCGTCCAAGACGGCCCGAGCGCGCGCCGTGCGCCGCGCGCTGCTTCAGAGCGCGGGCGACCTCGGGCTCGCGCCGGATGTCGCGGGCGCGGGCATCGTCGATGGGGCGAAGGCGCTCGCCGCGCTCGCGTCACGGCCCTCGGTCGAAACCAGCATCTCGTCGTCCACCGCGATGGCCAGCAGCGGCACGAACCCGAAGTAGTTCTGCAGAGACCGCCAGGCGAGATAGAGAGGGACGAACGGGAAGACGACGGCGCCTATCGGGACCCTGCGCCACTGGCGCCAGAGGACCGCGGCGAGGACGAAGAACGAGATGATCCCGTCGAAGAACGCAGCTGGCGCATCGATGATGAATGGAAGGTTCGGCAGCAGCGCCGCCGCCGCGATGATCGCGGTACGCCGTACAGCCTCGCCGCGCCCGCTGCGCTTCCAGATCGCGATCAGGTAGAACGGCGCGATGAACCACGCTGGCTGTCGCGACGCTACGGCCAGACCGACCGCGATCGGTGAGAGCCACGGCGACTCGACGAAGATCCACCCAAGCATGACGAGAAGCGCCCAGGTCGGGTCGACGCCCGCGAGGATGTTCTGACGAACGATGATCGAGTTGCCAACCACTCCCGCGGCGACGAGCGGCCGCCAGGGGATGCGCACGTTGCGCAGCAACACAAGCACCATGAGCACGATCTCGCCGACGTAGATCCACCTGATGTCCGTGACGCCGACCGCGATGAACGGCGTGACGAGGAGGAAGCTCATTGCCGGATAGTTGAGCGACCGCAGCACCGACCCGTCCTGGTAGTGCGTGACGAGCTGCGGGTCGAGCCCGAACTCGGCGAGCGCCTCCGGGAGGTCGAACGCCTTGTACGGATTTTGGCCCGCGAGCAGCAGCTCCGCGGCGTGGTGCGGGACGGTGACCGCGTCGACGTGATAGCCCTTGCCCAAGATGAGCGCCATCGCTGTGAGCACGAACACGCAGAGCGCGAGACCCGTCGCGAGGGCGTCCCGCATCGCCGGGCGGATCCGGACGACCGCGAGGATCGGGAGCGCCGCGACGATCACGAGCGCCATGAGATCGTCGGGCGCGACAGCGGTCGAGCCGACGACCAGGTGCCGCTCGACGACCATCGCGACACAGGCGACGGCGAGCAGACCGAGTCCGATGCGGCGCAGGCGCTCGTCGGGGTCGCGCGCCGTTCGATCCAGGAGCACGCTGACGAGATTGAAGAGTGCGAGCACCGAGGCGAGCGCGAGCAGCGCTGGAAAGCGCCCCTCGGTCGGCTCAGGTCCGAAGAAGCGAAGCGCCGGCGTCCAGAGCGCGAATGCCGCGACGGTAAGGGGTCGGAAGGTCGATGGCGTGGCGAGGTACCCGAGATACGCCGCGGCGACATAGAGGCCGATGGCGAGGACGTTCCCCTTGAGGGTGACCATCGCGAGACCGTACGTCACCGCCACGAGGACAAAACCCAGGATCGGCGCCCATCGCGGAGGCTGCCGCGGCGTCGCGATGAGGATCAGCGCGAGATAGCACGCGTACTCGACCGCGAAGGGAAAATCGCTCGCGCTTTCGTCGATGCTGTGGCGAACGCTCGCCGCCGACACGATGCCGGTCGCCGTGAGCACGAGCGCCGCGCGCAGCAGCGAGTTGGAGGGCACGAACGAGCAGGGTAGCGGCGGTCTGTGTCAGCGGGGCGTCAGCACGCTCGGCTCGCTTCGCCCCCTGGCCCCCACGCGCTCGACGATGAACGTGACGAGCGCCGCGGCCTGCGTGGCGAGCGCGACGAGCAGAACGATCCGCGCGACGGACACGGCATCGGTCGCGGTGAGGAGCAGCAGGCCGATCTCGGCGACGACCGCGACCGCCAGCAGCAGACCCACGCGCATCTCGCCGCGACCGACGAAATAGCTGATCCACAGATTGAGGAGCGCGTTCGCGAGCGCGGCGGCCCCGTACAGCGGCACGACAGCCGCGGTCGCCGGGTACTGATCGCCGACAACGATCCCGACGAAAAAGGCCGGGGCGGCGATGTAGGCGAGCGCGACGACGCCGCTGGTCGCGAGGACGAACGCGAGCGAGAGGAAGAGAGCGCGCTCGGTCGGCTCGCCGCGAGCGTGAGCGCGCGAGGTGCGCTCGAGGAGCAAGAAACCGACCGCGATCGGGGCGAAGAGCACGATCTTTCCAAGCGTCACCGCGCCGGCGTACGCCCCGGCTTCCACCGGCGAGAGCACCGATCGCGCGAGGACGGCGTCGACGTTGGTCAGCGCCGCGTAGGCGAGGAGGACGATCGCAGCGAGCGCGAAGAAGCGCGTTTCGGCGCTGCCGAGCCCGACCATCGCCGCGGCCCCACGCGCGGCGCGCAGCAAAGGAACGAGCGGGACGATCGCCACCAGTAGAGCCACGCCGACGGCAGTCGTCGCACCGGTGAACGCGCCAAACACGCCGCCGCCGAAGACCGCGACGAGCGCGACGCCCAAAGCGAGTCGCGCGGCGGCCTGGACGATGAGGACGCTGCCCATCCACCCGAAGCGCGCGAGGCCCTGAAGGAGGCCGAGCGTGAACGTCAGCAGCGCCGCGAAGAAGAGACTGACTCCGAGAAGCACGACAGTGAGGATCGGCAGCGACAGTCCCGCGGAGATCGGCCCCGATAACACGGCGATCGCGAAGGCGATGGCCGCGACCGTGACGACGATCCGCACCGACCAGCGGCGCACGAAGAGGTAGAGCGCGGCCTCGTCGCCGCGCGCCTTGTACTCCGCGGTGAGCTTCGCCGTGGCGGACTGGATGACCTGGCTCGAAATGGACTCGAGTATCAGGATCCCGAAGAGCGCGATGAGGATCGCGTAGTCCTCCGGTCGAAGAAGCCGCGCCATCACGACCTGATAGCCGTAGCCGAGTACGTTCGCGATCGTCGTCGCGGCGAGCAGCCAGAGTGCGCCACCGTGCGCGCGTGCTCGGGCGATCACCGCCGGGAGTATGACGAAGCGATACCTTTCGGCCACGCGACTTCGCGCGCGCCCGCGAACGCGGCGAGATCGTCGACGGCGTCTTCGATGGCACGGCGCGTCGAACGATCACGCGGCGCGCCCCGTTCCAGGCGGAACGTGATCACCTCAAGCCGGCCACGCTCGCGGTCCATCTTCGGATCGACCGTCCCGATGAGCTGCTCCCGGTGGAGGATGGGCATCGCCCAGAAGCCGCGGACCCGGAGGTGCCTGGGGACGTAGATCTCCATGCGGTACTGCATCCCGAAGAGCAGCTCGGTGCGCTGCCGATCGATGATCAGGTTGTCGAAGGGTGACAGCAGGGCCGTCCCGTCGATTGGCTCGGTTCGCCGACCGAGATCCCGTGCGAGCGCGAAGCGTGCACCGCGCAGGCCGGCGATCTCGACACGCCGCGCGACGCCTTCGCGCTCGAGGCGCGTGAGCGCGTCCTGTGTGACGAACCGCCCCAGGGCGTAGACGCGCCGGAGCTCCTGGAATGTCGCGACACCGGTGGCCGCGAGAGCACGCTCGGTCGCGCTGCGCGCGGCGAGCGTCGGGCTCATGGGGGCGATCTTCGGAAACCAGTCCTTGGCGAGGGTGAAGAAGCGTCGTCCGGTGGCGCGTCCACCGATCGTGACTTCACCGAGCCTGATGAGGAACGAGAGCATCTGCGACACGTTGCGGTCGGCGTTCCAGCCGGATGAGGTCCAGGAATGGACGGACCGGTCCTCGAACGCGGTGAGGGGAAGCGCTCCTTCTTTCCGCAGACGGGCGAGCACGTGCCGGCGCAGGCGGGCGTTGCGCTTGACCCATGCCGTGATCCGGGCGGCGTAGGGACCCTCGCCGCGGCGGAGAGCTCGCATCCGCAGGGCGTGGAGGGGCAGGTCGGAGGTCGGCGCGATGAACGTGATGTACTCGAAAAGCGCGCGGTCCCGCCACATGAGCCGATCGAGATCGGAAAGCTTGAAGCTACCGAGGCGCGACCACAGCACGAGAAGCTGATTCCGGGCGACCACGTTCGTCGGATCAAGCTGTACGTACCCGAGATGCTCGACCGTGTCGAGGATCGAACGCGGCGTCGCCCGGCGCCTGACGTCGAGGCGCTGAGCGCGTATGGCGAGGCGACGGGCGTCGGCGAGGGAAAGGGGTGTGGTTATGCGACCGCGACCTGGGGGTGTTTCTCCGGTGCGCGCTCGAGGAAGTTGACGATCAGCTCCTCCGATTCGGGTGACTCGTACGACTCGATGAGTCCGGCGTCGGAGAGCCGCGCGATCTCGGGGTCGATGGGAAGCTTCGCGATGAGCGGAGCGTTCGAGGCGATGACCAGCTTGAGGCCCTGCGACGGGCCGAAGACCTCGATGTGCGATCCGTCCGGCGTGCGTACGTACGCCATGTTCTCGACGATCCCCAGGATCTCGCCGCCAAGCTGCTTGACGAGCTTCACCGCCTTGGTCACGACCATGGCCGCGAGTGCCTGCGGCGTGGTCACGAGCACCACGCCGTCGACGGGGAGCGCCTGCATCACGGTGAGCGGCGCGTCGCTCGTTCCCGGCGGGAGATCGACGATCAGGTAATCGAGCTCGCCCCATTGCACGTCGCTGAAGAATTGGCGGATCGCGCCGGAGACCATCGGGCCGCGCCAGATGACCGCGTCGCCTTCGTCCGGCAGCAGGAGATTCATCGACATGATCGGGATCGCGCCGCGCGAAAACGACGGCATGAGCGATTTTCCATCTGGCGCGACCGGCGGCTTCTCGCGCACGCCGAACATCCTCGGGATCGATGGCCCGGTGATGTCGCCGTCGAGCACGCCGACCCGGAATCCGCGCCGCTTGAGGCCCACGGCGAGGAGGCCAGCTACGAGCGACTTCCCCACCCCGCCCTTGCCGGACATGACCGCGATGACGTGCTTGATGCCCTTCTGCTCGGCCATGCCGCGCATCTTCATCCCACCCATCGAGGCGGTCGCGCTCGCGGCGGGGAGATTGTCGGGGAGCTTGCCGCTGTCCGCGAGGACGTTGAGATCGCGCATCAGGTCTTCGACATTCACGCGCCCGCCGCCGTGCCCCGTCGCACCGGCATGGATCGTCTCGCTCTTCGAGATGGAGCACGAGGCACACGAGAGCCCGTACCGCGCGAAGATCCGCGCCGCATCGGGCCATCGATCGACGACGCTGGAGATGGTCATGTCAGGGGTGATCTGCGCCAACTGGGGTCCTCCAGACCTGCGGGGGATCTGAAGGGGGCTCGGCCCCCTTCAATAGCTCGATTGTACCGTTCATATCGTGCGCGACACGTCACGGCAACGATCACGCCTGCTCATCGCGCTCGGCCTCGCCGTGGCCCTGTTCATCGTCGAGGGCTCCGCCGCGATCCTCGCGAACAGCCTCGCGCTGCTCGCGGAGGCGTTCCACGTCCTCGTGGATGTCGCCGCGCTGGGCATCGCGGCCACGGCCCTCTGGCTCGCCGGCCGCCAGGCCGACGAACGGCGCACCTTCGGGCTCCTCCGCCTCGAGATCCTCGGAACGGTCCTGAATACCGTCCTCCTGCTGCTGGTCGCGAGCGTCGTTCTCGTCGAAGGCCTACGGCGTTTCTCCGAGCCTTCGCCGGTACAGA
>VBIL01000210.1 GCA_005879975.1 Chloroflexota bacterium | reverse complement strand
CAATCCGGTGTGGGAGGCGATCGCCGAGCGGCCGCGGGCGCTCCTCTCAGTGTTCGGCGCGTACGCGTACATCCCCGGCCACTGGAACCAGGATGAGTACGGCGTGCCGACGAGCTACTACGCCGCGGTGCAGCTCGCGTGCGACATCGAGCCAACCGCAGACGAAGCGGAGCTCGCGAAGATCCTCGAGGGCCAGCTCGGGCACTTCCAGCCCGAGGGAAAGCACGCGCCGGTCGAGCCCGGCGACAACCGCTACGGCAAGCTGCTCCCCTCGATCCGCGGCCTGCGCCTCACGGTCACCGGCGTCCGCGCGAAGTTCAAGTTCGGCGGCAACCGCACTCCGCAGCACCGCGAGGCCGTCGCCGAGAAGCTCGCGGAGCGCGGCACGCCACTCGACCGCGAAGCGCGCACGCATGTGCTGCGGCGCCTCGCTCGCCAGAAGACTTAGCTCAGCGGAACCAGGCCTCCTCGAGCACGCGCATCACGTTCCCGCCGATGGCCTTGGCGATGTCGCCGTCCGAGTAGTCGTGCTTCACCAGCCAGCGGACGATGTTCGGGAACGCCTCGCCGGGATTCTCGATCCCGTCGACGAATTCCACTTCTTCGAACTCCATCCCGCGGCTCGCGGCGCCGATTGAGAGCTGCTTGGCGAAATAGTGGTGAAGACCGACGTGGTCGCCGAATAGCGTGTCCGGCCCGAACGCGACATGGTCGATGCCCACGAGGTCGGCGCAGTATTCGAAATGCTCCATGTAGCTCTCGATCGAGTGCTTCGGATGCTTCTTGGTCAGCGTCGTGTGCGGCGCGGCCTCGATGCCGATGACGCCGCCCTTGGCCGCCATCGCCTTCAGCACTTCGTCCGGCTTCATGCGCTGGGTGTTCCAGAGCGCGCGCGCGCCGGCGTGCGTGATGAAGATTGGCTTCTCGCTGGTCTCGATGGTGTCCAGGGACGTCTGATCGCCCGAGTGCGAGATGTCGATCGCGATCCCGAGCTTGTTCATCCGCCGGACCGCCTGCCGGCCGAGGTCGGTCAGCCCGCCGTCCCGCTTCTCGCGGAGGCCGCTGCCCAGCGTGTTGGCCTCGCTGTACGCGATGCCCGATGAGCGGATTCCGAGGCCGTAGAGGATGTCGAGCCGATCGACCTCGTTCTCGATGGCCGTCGCCGCTTCGAGAGACGCGATGAAGGCGATCTGCCCGTTCTCTTTCGCTCGGCGGAGATCGTCGAGGGTCTCTCCGCGGACGACGAAGTCCTGATGCGCGATGTCGCTCATGCGCATCCCGAGGTCGTAGATGGCCATCCCGGCGTAGCCGGTGAAGTCGCGTCCCTGGCGGCGGTATTCGGCGAGCTCCCCGAAGTCCTCGGGCACTACGAAGCAGTGGTCGTGCAGGGAGACGGCAAGGTTGGCGTCGAGCAACCTTTGCACGCGCTCTTCCTGGCTGCCGCTGACCTCCACCTTCCGTGACGGAACGCGGTCGAGCTCCTTTGCGAGCTTGAACTCTCGGTAGTCCGTCCCGGGCTCGAGGTACTCGAAGCTGCGGTACCCCTTGTATTTCGTGCGCTTCCCGACTTCGGTCGTCTTCATGGCGATCCTCCCCTGCGTGCCGCCCGATATTACCGACGCCGCCGGGGGTCGAGCGCGTCGCGGAGTCCGTCGCCGAGGAAATTGAACGCGAGGACGACCAGCGTGATGGCGAGACCCGGGTAGATCGCGAGCGCCGGGGCCGTAAACACGTACTGCTGCGCGCGCTGGAGCATGTTCCCCCATGAGGGAAGCGGCGGCTGCACGCCCAGCCCGAGATAGCTGAGCAGTGTCTCGCCGTAGACGACGCGCGCGACCGGCATCCAGGACAGCGCACCGATCACCAGGACGAGTGTCCCGATGCCCGTCCCGAGGACCGTGATGACGACGAGGATGAAGAAGAACGCCGGCACCGCGAGCATCGCGTCGGTAAAGCGCATCAGCAGGGCATCGGCCCAGCCGCCGCTCCAACCCGCGACCGCGCCAACAACGACGCCGATGAAGAGCGCCGCGAGCATCGCCGCTACGCCGACGAGCAACGTGACCCGGCTGCCGTGCAGCAGCCGGCTCAGCACGTCGCGGCCGAGCTCGTCGGTGCCCAGCGGATGCGCGGCGGAAACACCGGCGAGACCGTGCGCGGGATCGGTGGCCTCGGGCGGGATCGTCCAGAGGAACGGCCCGACGATCGCGAGCGCGGCGATCGCGACGAGGATCACGGTCGAGGCGACGCCAAAGCGGCTCATTGCAGACGAACACGCGGATCGATCCGCGTGTAGGCGAGGTCGA
>VBIL01000147.1 GCA_005879975.1 Chloroflexota bacterium | reverse complement strand
TCGCACCTCGCTTGGCGAGCGCGACGATGGCCTCGCAGTGGCGGGCGATCGACGCCCGCGAGCGGCGCTTGTACTCCTCGGGATCGTCGCGCCGGAGCGTGTCGGGGTCACCGACTCCGGCTGGGATGTAGCCGTCGAGCGGATCGTGCGCACTCGTCTGATCGGTGACGACGTCGACCGCAACCTGCCGGCGCACCAGCTCGGGCAGCACGTCCGCGGCGTTCGCGACGAGGCCGATCGATCGTGCGCTCCCGTGCCGCCGGTGTTGCGCCACGCGGGCGAGCGCGTCGTCGAGCGATGGCGCGATCTCGTCGAGAAAGCCCTGCGCCCTGCGACGCTCGGCGCGTGCGGGATCCGCTTCGACGATCAGCGCGATGCCTTCGTTCATCGTGATCGCGAGAGGCTGGGCTCCGCCCATACCGCCGAGGCCGGCGGTCACAACCAGGCGGCCCGCGAGCGATCCCGCGAAGTGACGTTCGGCGACCGCGGCGAACGTCTCGAATGTGCCCTGGAGGATGCCCTGGGTCCCGATGTAGATCCAGGATCCCGCGGTCATCTGACCGTACATCGTGAGTCCGGCGTCTTCAAGACGGCGGAACTCGTCCCATGTCGCCCAGCGCGGGACGATGAGCGCGTTGGCGATGAGCACGCGGGGCGCCCACTCGTGCGTGCGAAAGACCCCGACCGGCTTCCCTGACTGGACTAGGAGCGTCTCGTCACTCTTGAGTCGCTTCAGCGTCTCGAGGATGCGATCGAACGCGGCCCAGGAGCGCGCGGCGCGACCGGTGCCGCCGTAAACGATGAGCTCTTCGGGGCGCTCCGCGACCTCGGGATCGAGGTTGTTCTGGATCATCCGGAACGCCGCTTCTTGAGGCCAGCCGCGGCATTGCAGCGTGCTGCCGCGAGGTGCGCGGACGACCCGGGTAGCCAGGCTCACCACCCGCAATTGTCGCTCGTCCGTAGACTCTGAGCGCATCGAACTCTCGATCGTGATCCCAGCCCATAACGAGGAGTCCACGGTGGCCGGAGTCGTCGCCGGTCACCGCGACGTCGCACGGGCATTGGCATCGAGCTTCGAGATCATCGTCTGTGACGATGGCAGCACGGACGCCACGTGGGCAGCGCTCGAGGCTTCACGGGCGGCGACGTCCGAGCTGCGGCTCATGCGCAACCCGTCGCGTGCTGGGATCCCGTTCAGCATGAAGCGGCTGTACGCCGATGCGCGCGGCGAGTGGATCTACTTCGCGCCCGCTGACGGTCAGGTGCCCGCGGTCGCGCTCGAACGCATGTGGTCGATCCGGGATGGGGCCGCGCTCGTGGTCGGGCGAAGGATCCCGAGGCGCGATCCGGCGAGCCGGGTGCTGATCGCGCAGGTCTATTCGGCGATGCTTCGCTGGATCTTTCAGCTCCCGGTCCGCGACATCGACAGCGTGAAGCTCTACCGAGCCGACGAGCTGCGTTCGGTGCCGCCGCGAAGCGAGTCGAACTTCTTCGAGGCCGAAATCCTCATCAACCTTTGCTCGCGTGGACGCAGCGTGCGCGAGATCGACATCCCGCACCGTCCGCGGATCGCCGGGGCGGCGAAGGGAGTGACTCCAGCCGACGCACTGATCGCTTTGCGGGATGTGGTGGCGTTCGCGATCGGATGGTTGTTCCATCGCGGTCGCTGACTCGCGCGCGCATTCGCTCCGCTGGGGGCGACGCGAGCTCTGAACGCCTCATCGGCGATAGATGCGGTACGCGCCCACACGCGCCACGAGGGTGGCGTGCTCGGTGAGCGCGGCGACCAGCTCCTGCTCGAGCGGCGGCTCCTCGACGAGCTGAAGGCGATCCTTCACGAAGACCCAGCGCAGCCTCGCGTCGTCCGCGAAGCGCGCGATCTCCGCGGGCGAGTAGGGCGTGGCCACGTCGTAGAAGTAGACGGAGGGCAGCGGCGGGCGCCGGCCCAGGGCGTAGTACGCCGGGTCCTCGCCAGGTAAGAGGACAAAGGGTTCGTCCGCCGGGATGTTTTCGCGGATCCAGAAGAGGATCGCATCGAGGTCCGCCAAATATGGTCCGCGTGCGGATAGCCCGATGAGAGATGGGAAAGCCGACCGCATCACCGGCCCTGAGGCGTTCACGTCGACGAACCGAAGGCGGAAGTTCTCGAGCGTGTAGGCGCTCCCCGCCACGGTCAACACGAGTGCCAGAACGACGCCGGTCAGCGGCGCGATCCGCTGCGGCCGATCGAGGGTGGTCCCCGCGACGACCAGCGGAAGCAGCGCGGCGAAGCTCGGGCCGTGACGCCACGCGCGCGCGAGTGCCAGAACCGACGCCGCGATCAGAAGCGGCGGGAACAGTCGCGGGACCGCGAAGAAGGCCGTCGGGGCAAGAGCCATCGATATCAGCCACGCACCCAGTCCCGCGACGAACAGCGGCGTTCGGAACCGTGGCTGAAGGAACTGCGAAACAAAAGCGAGCAGCACGATGAGGGCGGCCGGCCACACGATGAGCGGGTCGGCGAACTCGCGGAACCGCGCGAGGCTCACGCCGCGGCCTGCCAGCGCGAAGGTCCACGCCCACTGGAGATAGTGGTCGACCCCGATGAAGAGTTGCAGGGCGAGGATCTCGACGCCGAGCGTGACCACGATACCGGCGACGCACCAACGAAAACCCTGACGCGCCGAGACCCGAGCCAGCGCCTCCGCTGCCAGTGCGGCGACCGAGAGCACGAGGAACGCGCCGCCGATGTTCTGTTTGATAAGGATCGGGACCGCGATGAGGCCGCCGGCGACGAGCCAGGTCGCAGGGGTCGGCCGGTCACGCGCGACAAGGATCGCAACAATCGCGATGAGGACCGCGAGGCATGCATCCGCGTCGTAGAAGGGGTGTGGGTAGACCGCGTAGATCCCTAACGGCACGAGGGGGAACGCGAGGATCGCGGCGATAGCGCGCGGCGATGCCAGGGCGCCACGAATGATCTGCAGGACGATGACGTAGGTGAGCGCGGTGGCGAGGCCACCGAGCAGCGTGGCGTACGCGATCTGGACGCCGAAATGTGGGCCGAACGCCTTGATCAGCAGCGCCTGGATCAGGAACTCGCCGGGCGCTTGCGCGAGCGGGAAGTCGCGGTACGGCACGTCGCCTGCGGCGATTCTCGTGGCCGTGTTCAGGGGATAGGCCAGGTCTGCGAGGACGCCGACTTGCGAATTCCGCCAGAGGACGAACGCGGCGCTCGCGCAAAACAGTGCCAAAGGGATAAGCAAAGGGGAGCGAGCGGCGACGGCCGTGCGACCTACGACGCGCGAGTATACGTGGCGAGATGCCCACGACGACCGATGCGCGATGGCTTGTCGTCGGGGCGGGCGGGCTCGTGGGGACGCATCTTCGAGTGGCCCTCGCGGGACGTAATGCGGTCCTAACGTCGCACCGCACGCCGGTGCCCGATGGTGTCGCGCTCGATGTGACCGATCCCGCCGCCGTCGCGCGGGTGCTCCGCGAAACGCGGCCTGACGTCGTCGTTGTCACGGTAACGGAGCACACCGAGCGTTGCGAACGTGACCCCAAAGGCACGAGGCTCGTGAACGTCGGCGGGCTGCAGCGCATCGCCGAGGGGAGCCCGGATGCGCTATTGGTCGTTTTCTCGAGCGAATACGTTTTCGACGGGCAGAGAGGGCCATATTCCGAAGAAGACGCGGTCGCGCCTATCAACGAGTACGGGCGTCAGAAGGTCGCCGTTGAGTCCGTGGCGCGCCAACGGGCGGATCACCTCATCTGCCGGACCTCAGGCATCTACGGCTGGACGACCGCACGCGAGAACTTCGTCTGCAAGCTGGTGGACAACCTCCGCGCGCGGCGTCGTTTCAGGGTTCCCATGGACCAGATCATCACGCCGACCCCGGCCCCGGATCTCGCTCGTGCGATCGTGGCACTCGTCGATCGGTCTGCGCGCGGCACGTTCCATATTGCGGGCCCGGAGATCCTCGAGCGGCCGGAATTCGCCCGACGGGTCGCGGCGGCCTTCGGTCTGGACGCGTCCCTTCTCGACGCCGTGCCAACGTCGGAGCTAGGCCTGATGGCGCCACGTCCGCTCGACGCGGGACTACGGACCGGCAAACTTCGTGGCGTCCTTGGACATGGCTTGTCGCCATCGGCCCAGGCGCTGGCCGCGATGCGGTTACGTCACCGGCGACCGCTTCGACGTCGTCCAATGCCGGCGCTGTGGCTTCGCGACGACGCATCCGGTGCCCGCCTCATTGGATCGCTATTACCCGCCGCGCTACCGCAGATTCAATCCGTTCGCCGCGTTCGTCCTCCATTACCTGTACCTGCGACGTGTGGGTGGCTGGGTCGCGCGCCTGGGGCCCAGCGGGCTCGCGTTGGAGATCGGAAGCGGCACCGGCTGGATGCTCCGAGCGCTGCGCGAGCGCGGCTGGCGCGTTGTCGGAAGCGAGCGCAGCGCGGAGGCCGCGGCGGCATCGCGGGCCGCAGCCGGCGTTCCGATGTTCGCCGGCGATCTCGAGGCAGTGCGGCCGGCACCGGTGCTCGATCTCATCATCATGTTCCATGTCCTCGAACATCTCGCGGACCCGCTCGCGGCGCTGCGGGCCGCGGCAGCGAGACTCCGACCAGGCGGGACGCTCGTGCTCGGGCTGCCGAACAATGCCAGCTGGCAGGCGCGTGTTGCGGGCTCCTACTGGATGCACCTCGATGTCCCGCGACACCTGTGCCACTTCTCGCCGGACACGATCGAGCGCGCGCTTTCGCTGACCGGGTTCCGCCTGATCCGCATCACGTTCCGATCGTTCGAGCACGATCCGCTGGGCTGGATCCAGAGTGGCCTGGATGCTCTGGGATTCGAGCAGGGGTTCGTCCTGAAACGGCTGGTGGGCATGCACGAGCGGCGTTCGGGTCCGCTCGCCACTCTGGGTGCCTACTTGGTCGCGCTGCCGCTCGGTGTGATCAGCGTTCCGCTTGCGCTCGCGAGCTGGCCCGCACGCGCGGGTGCCGTGATGGAGGTATGGGCCGTCCGCGAGGGACCGAACGTCGACTAGAGGTACGTCTTGTTCTTGTCGACGATGAATACCGGTCGCGCGACTCCGTTCTTGTACGTCCGCGCCAGATAGAGAGCGATCGTCGAAAGCGCGAGAAGCGCGAAATAGAACGTCGCGACGGACGCGAGGCTCGCGACCGACCCAGGACCGAGGCCGGCGAAGAGGACGACGAGCGGGAACAGCACGCCGATGATCGTCGCGACGTACAGGATCAGGCGCAGCGGGAACGTCGAGCCCGCGAGGAAGCCGGAGACGGCGAACCGCGTCATGTTCCAAAGGTTGTAGTGGGTCTTGCCCGACGTCCGCGCGGCGCGGACGTAGGGGACTCCCAAGCGCACGAATCCGGCGTATCCGATCTCCGCGCGAAGAAATATGTAAGTCGTGTGCGGCGCGAGGATCACGTCGCGCACTTGTCGGGTGAGCATCGCGAACTCGGCCATCCAGACGACGATGTCGCTGTCGGCGATCCACTTGTTCAGGTAATAGAAGATCCGTCGGAAGAAGGTAACCGGCGCCGGCTCGATGCGATTGGAGCGGATGCCGTAGGCGACGTCGGCGCCTCCTTCGATCGCGCCAAAGAAGTCGCCAAGCAGCTCAGGTGGATCCTCGCAGTCCACATCAATCATCGCGTACAGGTCGGCCGCAACGAGCGAGAGGCCGGCGAGGAGGACGGCGTGGTAGCCGAAGTTCCGGGAAAGCGAAATGACCTTCACGCGCTCGTCGGTCGCGCGAAGCTCGCAGATCCTCTCGAGGCTCCCGTCAGTGCTCCCGTCGTTGACGAAGACCATCTGCCATGAGACCGGCAGCTTCTCCAGGACCCCGCGTGTCCTTTCGTAGAACGGCTTGATATTTCCAAGCTCGTTGTGCACCGGAACGACCACAGCGAGAGACCGGGTCATTTCGCGGCGCCTGCCTCGACCGTCGCGATGCGCGCGCGGTACTGGGTGATCCGGTGATATCGCTGCGTCGTGATATCGCGTGCGGTGAGTCCGATCTCGCGGTAGTGATCGATGAGGTCTCGAACGGAGGAAGCAAGGGGCCGCGGGCGCCACCACCCCGCAATTGCTTCGAGCCGGGACGTGTCCATCGCGTAATTCCGCGGATCGGCGCCGTGATGTCGCTCGACGACCGTCGCACCGGTAATGCCCGCCACAAGCTGCGCGGCCTCGCCGACGGCGATGTTCGAAGCTGCCGCGTTGTAGAGGCCGGTCACGCCACGTTCCAGCAGCCCAACGGTGAGCTCAGCGAGGTCGCGGATGTCGACCACCGGTCGCATCGTCGCACCCGTCGTCATCAGGACGATCTCGCCGATCGCGACCGCGGACGCCACCATCGAGTTCAGCAGGAGATCGCCGCGGATGACCGGCGCGGGCCCGTGCACCGTGCCGTTGCGGAGCACGAGAGCGCCGCTCTGCCGCAGCGCCACATCCTCCGCAGCCACCTTCAGCACCGAGTACAGCGTGAGCGGCCGTACCGGCGCGTCTTCGCCGCAGACTGTGGAGCTCATGCCGTATACCGATGCCGATGAGTAGAGGATGAGCGGACGATCGCCCGCGAGCTCGATCACCCTCAGCGTCGCGTCGAGGTTGACGCTCGTCGTGACTTGTCCGTCCAGCTCCCCGAGCGGATCGTTCGACATCGCCGCGAGCTGGATCACGGCATCGCAGCGCTCGATCGCTTCGCGGAGCGTGCGTTCGTCGCGGATGTCGCCGATCGTCTGTCGCGCGATGGCGGGGAGCGGCTGCGTCGCGTAGCGAACGAAGAGCGCCCTGTCGAGGCCGTGGACCTCATGGCCTGCGCGCGTGAGCGCAGCGGCAAGAACCGGACCGATGTAGCCAAGATTTCCAGTGACCAGGACCTTCATGCCCGGCTCCTGTCCGTGACGCGGACTCGGTCCCGCACCATGGCCGCCGCGTCCGCGAGCGAGCCAGCTTCGCGGTCACGCTGAGAGAGCGTCGGCTTGGCGACGGGCCAGCGGATCGCGGCATCAGGGTCGTCGTATCGGAACCCGAACTCGTCCGAGCCGTCGACCTCCTCCGTCAGGAGGTAGCACACGGTCGCACCCTCTTCCGTGACGTAGCCGTGACCGACGCCTGGCGGGATGAGGATGCTGTCTCCGTCACCGAGCCAAAGCTCCTCCTTTGCCCGCTGATCGCTCCGCAGATCGACGAGAGCCATGAAGATGACACCGGCGGGCACGAAGCAGAGGTCGGACTGCCGTAGGTGGTAGTGCATGCCGCGCAGCGCGCCCGCGTTCGAGGTCGTGACGAGGACCTGTCGCACCTCGAGCGGCTGCGTGGATCGGCGCCACAGCTCACGCAGCGTCCCGCGCACGTCGGTGTGGGGGACCAGCGAGCGCCGTTCGACGCCGGGGATCACAGCCGATCCACTAATCGAACACCGCGACGGCCGGAACCGGGCGGATATAGCTGCCGCCGTAGCCGACGGCGCGACTTCGCCGAACGATCTCCTGTTCGAAGTTCCAGGCGAGAAGGAGCAGGTCGTCGACGTCCGCGGCCGCGAGCTCCACCGGCGCGACGATCCGCATGTGTGCTCCCGGGGTGTATAGCCCCCACTTCTTGGGGTTGTCGTCGACCACGGCGGGTATCGCGTCGGCGGTCATCTTCGAGAAGTTCATGAGGGTGTTGCCCTTGGCGCTCGCCCCATACGCCCAGATCCGCTTTCCCTGTGAGCGGAGCGTGCCGATGAGGTCGGCGAGCTCCGCCATGTTCCTGCGGACCCTCTCACCGAACGCGACGTAGACCTTGCTGTTCGTGACGCCGAATGCGCGCTCTCGCTCGATGATCGCCGCGACACGCTCGCTCGGCCTGCGCTCGCCGGCACGGCACGCGAACACCCGGATCGTCCCCCCGTGGATGTCGGGGAAATGCGCGACGTCGAAGATCGCCAGATCATGTGCCCGCAGGAGCTCGCGCAACGGATGAACGGCGAAATACGAGAGGTGCTCGTGGTACGCCGTGTCGAACTCGTTGCGCTCGATGAAGTCGATCAGGTACGGCACCTCAACCACGAAGATGCCTCGCGGCGCGAGCGCGAGCTCGACGGACTGGACGAACTCGTGGACGTCGTCGACATGGGCCAGCACGTTCGTTGCGGTGATAGTCGCTGGACGGCCGTACTCCGCGACCGCGCCCCGCGCGACCTCGGGGCTCCAGTATTCGGCGATCGTCGGGATCCCGCGGGCCGTCGCCTCGGCCGCGAGATTCCTCGCCGGGTCGACGCCGAACACGCGCATTCCGAGCGATCGGAAGCACGAGAGCAGGAGACCGTCGTTGCTCGCGACGTCGAGCGCCCAATCGCCCTTGGACGCGCCCGCGACCCGCATTGCCGTGGCGGCCAGCTCGGCGCAGTGCTCGCGGAAGGTTTGCGTGGTCGAGCTGACGTAGAGATAGTCCCGGAACATGAGGTCACGCTCGACGACCCGCGTGAGCTGCGAGAGGCCGCAGTTAGCGCAGATCTGCAGCGCGAGCTCGGCCGCGGGCTCGGCCAAGCCCAATTGCTCCGCCTTGAGGTAGGCGTTTGCGAGCGGCGTCACGCCCATGTCGAGATAGCGCAGCAGGTCCGAGGACCCGCACACCCGGCAGTTGCTATGGATCTTGGCCGCCCCGTTGTGCGAGCGGTCGCCTGTCATGGGCGTCCCACACTAGGCGACGCAAGCTTGAATCCGCGTTGCGGGTCGGAATCATCGCATCGCGGCGGGCACGGCCCGCTGGTCGTGCGCTAGTCCGCTTTGCTGAACAGGCGCGGGTCGAGCGCGTCGCGGACCGCATCCCCGAGCAGGTTCGCGGCGAGCACGACCGAGGTCACGATGATCCCGGGGAAGACCGCGAGCCACCAGGCGATCCGAAGATAACGCCGCGCCTCCGAAAGCATGAGTCCCCACTCTGCGGCCGGTGGCTGCGCACCGAGACCCAGGAACGAGAGCGCCGCGATCGAAAAGATCGCCGTCGCCAGGCCGAACGTGGCGATCGTGATCACCGGCCCGAGCACCTGCGGAACGATGTGCGCGAACGCGATCCGCAGCTCGCTCGCACCAATGCTGCGGGCCGCCTCGACGAAGAGCTCGTGACGCGTCGCGAGCACGGAGCCGCGGACGATCCGCGCGAAGCGGGGGATGCCGCCGATGCCGACGGCGATCGCGACCTTCTCGAGCCCAGGCCCGAGGATCGTCACGATAATGAGCGCGAGCAGGATCCCCGGGAACGCGAGCTCGACATCAATCAGGCGCATGAGCACGCGATCCATCCATCCACCGCGTATGCCGGCAAGGAGGCCGATGAGCCCGCCCGAGACCCCGAACTGATCGGTCCCGAGCGGATGTCCCGGCGCGCCAGGGGCGAGCAGTGAATCCCTGAGGCTCTGCTGGAAGGGATCGATCGCGATGGCGATCGGGAGGAGAAGGACCGCCGCGATGAGCGCGCAGAGGTAGGCGAGCATCAGCATCGCGGTGCGGTCGGACCGCAGGCGACGCCAGGCGCGCGTGTACGGGCCCGGGCTCGCAGGGAGGAGCGGCATAGGCCGCTGCGATCCCTGCACCGCGGCCACGATCGGCGCGCCGCCGAGGTTAGGCGGCGCGGATCCTGGGGTTGATGAAGCCATACGAGATGTCGACGAGCAGATTGGCGATCACGTAGCTCGTCGCAGTCAGCAGGATCACGCCTTGGACGACCGGATAGTCCTTCGCGATGATCGAGTCGATCGCGAGCTGCCCGATGCCCTGCCGCGCGAATACCGTCTCGACGATCACGCTCCCCGCAAGCAGGCGTCCGAGCTGTAGGCCGACGATCGTCACCACAGGAATGAGCGCGTTGCGCATCGCGTGGCCGAGCAGGACGGTGCGCGGCGGCAGGCCTTTCGCGTGCGCCGTGCGCACGTACTCGCGGCCGAGCACGTCGAGCAGCGACGCCCGCGTGAGCCTTGCGATGAGGCCGATGCCCTCGTAGCCGAGCACGAGCATCGGCAGGATGAGGCGGTCGAGGCTCCCGGATCCGGTCGCGGGTACGAACCCCAGCGTGACCGAGAACACGAGGATGAGGACCATCGCAAGGACGAAGCTCGGGATCGAGACACCGCCGAGCGAGACGAACATGACCAATCGGTCGATCGGCGAGTTTCGCTTGGTGGCCGCCACGATCCCGAGTGCGACCCCGAGCAGCACCGATAGGACGAGCGCCGACCCTGCGAGCTCGATCGTGCTCGGGAGCCGGTCGCCGATGACCTTCATGACCGGTTGATGTCGGATGAAAGAGTCGCCGAGGTCGAGGTGCGTCGCGTTCCAGAGCCAGTGGACGTACTGGAGCGGCAGCGGATCGTTGAGTCCGAGCTGCTCGCGCAGACTTGCGACGAGCCGCTCCTGCGCAGCCCGGTCCCCGACGCCGAACGACGCGGCGCCGATCATCGCGTCGATCGGGTCGCCGGGGACCAGATGCAGGATGGCGAAGACGAGCAGCGACGCAAGTAGGAGGACGGGAACGGATTCGACGAGCCGCTGCGAGATGAACTTCGCCACCCTGGCCTCCCCTTGCTAGCCGGAATCGTCCCTCACATCGAAGCCTTTGTCGCGCAGAAGCGTGACCGTGCTCTCTATGAGCGGCGCAACGTCCCCTAGCGGCGCGTCCATCCGCTTGATCTTCGATAGCGGCCGGACCGGCCCGTGCGCCGCCTCCGCATTGACCGGAGTCTCGCCAAAAAGACGGGCGAGCAGGGTCTGGATCTCCACCGAGAGCAGAAAGTCCACGAAGGCGCGGGCCTCCGCGGGATGCTTCGCGCCCGCCAGCAGGGCGACGGTGTGCGCCTCGACGTGTGTACCCGTTTCATTCCGAGCCTGGTCGAGCCAGGCTTCACCGACGGGGTTCCCTTCCATGTAGAAAACGTGGATGTTCGAGGAGTTCGCGATGGCGACGGCCTTTCGCTCACGAGCGAGGGCTTCGCGGGTGCGCAGGTTGGAGGCGTAGATCCGCATTCCGTTGGCGAGCAGCGCGTCCAGGAGCCGCGTCACGTACGCGTCGCCCTTGACGACGCGCAGTGCGGCGAATTGCGCGACCGTCGTCATCTCGACGAGCGCGGCGCACGCGACCGCGTCACGGAAGCGCGCGTCCGTTAGATCCTCGAGACGTACGGGCCACGCCGCGCCGTCGGCGAGGACCGCGCGATTGACCATGGCGGCCCGCGGCCACGCGGTGAACGAGAGCCACGCGAAGTCCGAGGCCCGCAGCCAGGAGGGGTAGGTCTTCGCCACCGGCGCTGCGTACGGTTCGAAGATCCCCGCCCCGCGCGCGAGCTCGACCGCGAGCTGGCTGTTGGTCAAAAGGAGATCCGCCTGCGGGTCCGCGCGCTCGGCCACGATCCGTTTCTCGACGTCGTGGTGGTACACCTTGTCGACGCTCGTCTTGATGCCGGTGAGCCGCTCGAAGAGCAGGTAGACCGGTGTGAGGTCGGGTCGGTTGCGGCCGGAATAGAGGCGCAGCTCGCGGTCCATCTCAGTCGGCTCCCGATGCCAGGGTCCGCTCGGCCTGCCGGCGCTGGCGCCGTTCGATCTCCTCGGGCGGTCGGACGTCGCGGAACGTGAAATAGATCGCGATGTCGTAGACGATCTTGAGGGCGCCCGCGATGAAGAAGGGCAGGCCGAGCGCGGCCGCGCTGAAGGCCATCCCGGCGAACGTCGGCGAGATCGCCGTCGCCGTCGTCCGCGCGACGTTCGTGATCCCGGCCGTCGCGGTTCGCTCATCGGAATCGACGACCGCCATCGTGTAGGACTGGCGCGTCGGGACGTCCATCTGCGAGACGCTCATCCGTGCCAGGTAGAGCGCGACCGCCAACCAGGACACCGGCGCGAGCGGCACCAGCACGAGCAGGATCTGCGACGGCAGGTGTGTGAAAACCATCGTGTTGAGCAGGCCGATGCGCTCCGCGAGCCAGCCGGCCAGAAGAAGAGATAGCCCGGAGAGCACGCCGACCCAGAAGAAGATCACCGCCAGCGTCGTCGGATCGAAACCCCAACGCAGGAAGAACCAGTACGCAACGACCGACTGCACGACGAACCCTCCCGCGAAGGCGTCGAGGCCAAAGAGGAGCGAGAGCTTGGCGACGGTACCCGAGGACCGGTGGATCCCGAGGAAGCGTCGCTCGCCCTCCACCTTGGCGAGCTCGACGCGGTCGCTGAGCGTGAGAAAGATCACGAGATTCAGCAGGCCGACAACCGCATAGAGGACGAAGAGCGGGCGGTAAGCGTCGACTCCGTGCAGTCCCTGCGCGGCGAAGAAACCGACTGACGCGGCCGCGAGCGACCCGAGCGCGCCCGCGAAATTGGCCGCGGTGTTGTAGATGGAGAAGAGCCAGGTCCGTCGCTCGTTCGGCGCGGTCTGCGGAAGGATGGCCTGCTCGACGGTCTGGAAGATCCCGACCTCGGAGCTCGTCGCGCTGATCGTGCCGGTGAAGGCGCCGACGACCAGGATCCAGAAATCGCTCGTGATCGCGAAGAGCAGGCCGCCCACCGCCATCAGCACGGCCATCGTCTGGATCGTGCGGCGCCGTCCGTACCGGTCGGCCACGAGCGACCAGAGGACCGTCATCAGCGCGGAGCCCGCGATCGCGGCCGTGAAGATCAGCCCGATCTGGATCTTCGACATGCCGAGCTGGTCCAGATACAGCCCGAGGACGACCGCGAGGTAGCCGTACGCGAAGGTCCGCAGGACGCGCGTGGCAAGGAGCTTCTTGCCGTCCGCGGAGAGCCAGTCGAGCACGGGGCCCTAGCTGATAGCCGCGAGCGGTCGCGTGGTGGCGGGCTCCTCCTGGTAAACGTTCCAGATACGCTCGTATGTCCCTTGGCAGGGCGGTCCTGCCGCGAGCCAGTAGTCGCCGTTCGTCAGGTCGACGATGCTCGACGCGATCGTGTGATAGCGGTCGCCTGTCCCAAGGCGCGCATCGTCGTGCTTGCAGAGCGAGTTCGGATAGCCGAAGTGGTCCCGCAGCGCGATGACGATCGCCTGGTATACGCCGGCGGAGTCCTTCGCGTCGCGGACGGCCTCGAGGCCCCGCTTGAGCCGATCGAGACGCCAGAGCGAGTTGACCGAGAACGGTCGGTACGTCGCCGCGATCTGCTCCGGAACGAAGGCTATGAAATGGTTGGTGTGCACGAGGATGCCCTCGGTCGGGTACATCCAGCCATGACGCGCTGGCGTCGTCTCAAGATCGATCGCAAATCCGTCGCGGTGGGTGATCACCAGGTTCGTGCAGACCGATTGCTTCGAGTCGAAAACGGCCTTTAGCGCGCTCTGCATATCCGCCGACTCGAGGATCTTGCGGCGGATGAACGGCTGTGGGATGGCCATGCCCTTGCCGAAGCGGGCTCCGAGGCCGTTCGCGTTGAGCGCGATACCTGCGGAGTTGGCGCCGTGGCGGCCGATCTGCCCAGCCTCGGTCTGCATGAACAGGGTGGGCATCCCCGGTTGCGTGATCTTGAGCAGGATCACCGTCTCGGCCGTCTCGGCGAGCCAGTCCCAGTTCTGTCCGGCGTAGGTGTGACCGTCGGCGGACGCCTCGGGGAGGATCGCGTAGGACGAACAGCCCTCGGCGTTCTCCTCCGACTCCGCGAATGGATTGCTATGCGACAGCTCGCCTCGCGCGTTCAGCGCCAGCACTTCTTCGTACCGGGCGCCCGCGCCCTCGGCGATACCGCGTAGCTCCTCACCGATGCCGGGGAGGAACTCTTCGACGATCGGTGTCCATCGGGGCGCCTGCTGGAGGATCTCGTCCCAGCTCAGGCCCGATGCCTTCTTGAAGCTCTGCTGGTAGAACCCGATGGAGGTCCGGATCCGAGCACGGGCAGCTTCGCCGTGCTGACGGCCGATCTCCCGACGATCGCCGCTCACCTCGATGACCGGTAACTCCATTTGACCGACCCCCTTGAAATGTGCCCGCAGCATACACTACAGTCCGGCGGTGGCAACGGCAGCGAACGCTACAGAGGCAGGAGCCTCCCTCGACGAGCGCATTGCCGCGGCGCGCCCGACCCTCAGCCCGGGGGAAGAGC